>CALITN010000050.1 GCA_938041595.1 uncultured Flavobacteriaceae bacterium
ACCTATTGCCAAAGTGTTGAATGATAACTTTGAGATTGTTGAAGGTTTGATGACTACTGTTCACGCTACAACAGCAACTCAATTTACTGTTGACGGGCCGTCTCGAAAGGATTTCAGAGGAGGAAGAAGTTCTCTATTAAACATTATGCCCGCTTCTACGGGAGCAGCCAAGGCAGTAACCAAAGTAATCCCTGCCCTCGTTGGAAAACTCACGGGGATGGCATTCCGTGTACCAACGGCAAATGTTTCTGTGGTTGATTTAACAGTTCGTTTAGGGAAAAGTACTTCCTATGAAGCCATCAAAGCAGCGATGCAAGAAAATGCCAATGGAGCCATGAAAGGAATCCTTGGATATACAGAACAACCTCTTGTTTCTCAAGATTTCGTGGGAGATGCACGCACTTCTATTTTTGATGCTGGCGCGGGAATGGAGCTTAATGAAAACTTCTTTAAGATCATTTCTTGGTATGATAACGAATGCGGTTATTCCAACAAGCTTTTGGATTTGGCCAAGCACGTGAATCAACTATAATTTAACGTATGATATTGGTTGTTGATAGTGGCTCCACCAAAACGGATTGGTTCGCCATCGCATCTACGGGGGAAGTTTTGTTTTCGACCCAAACTCTCGGGCTGAATCCGCAAGTGCTATCCAGTGAGATTTTAACAGAACGAATCATCAATAACTTTGAGTTGTCTCAAAATCGTGAGGCAATCACTCATTTGTATTTCTATGGTGCTGGTTGCGGGATCAAAAGCCCGCAACAACGCATCATTAAGGTGTTTGAAAAGATTTTTGTAAATGCAGAACTCTCTGTTAAAGAAGACACCTATGCAGCGGTTTATGCCACAGTAAAAAAAGATACCCCTGCGATTGTATGCATTTTAGGTACGGGTTCTAACTGCACCTATTTTGATGGAAATGATATTGAGCAGCGTGTTATTTCATTGGGATATGTCTTGATGGACGAAGCCAGTGGGAATTTTTACGGTAAACAATTGATTCGAAGTTATTATTTCAACGAAATGCCAGAGGAACTCCGCAAGTCATTTGAGGAATCTTTTGATTTGGAAGCAGACATTGTCAAAGAAAATATTTACCGCAAGGAAAATCCCAATACCTATTTGGCAACTTTCGCAAGGTTTATGATTGAACATAAATCCCATCCTTTGATGAACAAAATCATCAAAGGTGGTTTGCGACGTTTTATCGAACATCAAATACTCCAGTTCGAAGACTCTAAGCAAGTACCGATTCATTTTGTAGGGTCTATTTCACATTTTCTCCATGAAGAAATTGAAGAAATCATAACCACAGAATACGGGCTTAGCATGGGCGAAGTCGTCAAGCGTCCTATTGATGGACTCGTGAAATTTCACCAAAAACAACTCAATTCATCAATCTCCTAAGAGGTTTTATTGAATTGCGATCATGCTGATCTCTACCCGGACATTCTTGGGTAGTGTTCGCACCGCTACGGTTTCTCTTGCAGGGGCTAGGGCTTCATCAAAATAACGACCGTAGACTTCATTGACAATGGCAAAATGCGCCATGTCATCAAGAAAAATAGTGGATTTCACTACATGTTCAAAATCCATATTAGCAGCTTCTAGAACAGCCGCTAGATTTTTCATGACCTGTTCTGTTTCGGCAGCAATACTCTCTGAAACCCATTCCATAGTGCTAGGTTCAAAACCAATTTGACCACTTATAAATAGGGTGTCTCCAGACTTAATGGCTTGATTGTATGGACCAATAGGTGCAGGAGCGTTTTTTGTATTAATGATTGTTTTCATCTGTAAAAAGTATAAAAGCGTTTGATGTATGATTATTTTGATTGGTGTTGGTTCTTGTGGCTAACCAATGGGAATCGAGATAAGGCTAAAGTAGTAAAAGTAGGCTATTAGAGAGTGCGATAGGGCTCGCTATTTTTCTCATATTTAATATCGCTCAGCAGTCCTGATTTAATCCCAATAAAGAAATTCCAAGAAGCCCTTTGACTAAAGGGAATCCAACTAAAGTTCATTTGCCAACTGTCCAAGTCTCGGTCAAATCGAAATTGAGTGTAGGTAAAGCCTTCTTGCTTGAAGTCATAGCCCGAAGAAATCCCTACTTTCCATTTGGGGGTTAGATCAATATTCCCAGAGAACATTAAGGAGTTGGTAGAAATATCTCGCTGTCCAATGTTATTGTTATAGGTCAGGGAATAAGCAAACTTAAGGTTCCAAGGAATTTTGGTTTGATAGGGTGGGTATTGGGGAGCGGGTTCTTCGTCGCCTTTACTTTGATTATTTTGCTTGTTGTAGAAATTGGCCGACCGTCCAAATAAATCATCATCACGGCCACCACTTGATGTGATTTCGGTATTTTCTTCTTTTTCTTCTTTCTTGTTTCCGTTTCGTTTGAAAGTGTTGTTGTTAATACTGTAATTCATATTTACATTGGCACTGGTCAATCGAGCAAGCCCTCCACCGTTGGCAATGTGATACATTCCAATTCGTTGATTTTGACTATTGAGCGCGTAAGGGTCAAAAGTAGCTCCAAAGTTAATACTCATTTTATCCTTCAATAAGCTCAAGCCCGAGCTCATTCGTATCGGCGCCATATTGAGGGAATCGGCTGCGATGTTATAACTAGTCGTAAGGTTTAGGTTGTTCAAGAGCTTGACTTTCTTCAATTCTTTTTTTGTCGTATCTCTATCAATAACCTTCGCCTCAAAATTATTACTAAGACTCAACCCAATACTACTGGCAAAGTTTTTTCCTGGAGTGCCATAAAGACTCCCTTCAAAACGTGTATATTCTCGTGTATTTCCGTCAGCATCAATGATGTATTCATCATAATAACGTTCAAAACTGGGTCTATTCGAATAGGTTATCGATGGGCGAATGGTATGCCGAATCGATTGGACACGACTTTTCTCTTTAAAATTAAAAGTACCATAAATGGTAGTACCGAAACTGGTACTAAAACTATACTCTCGAAAAGCACCAAATTTAGAAATGGTGTCCTTGACAGCGGCTCCCAAGATTGGATCAAAATCATTGTAACGAATAACCCTAGGTGTCCAAATTTCACTATAGTTGGCACTGGTTGAAACACTGATGTACTTGAGTAACTTAAAGTTGGTTGATAGGGGAATGGTATGACGCATTCCAGAGCGTGCCTTTTCAAACATTCCGGCTTTAAATAATTCGTCTTCTTTGGCAATAATACGTTGCTCTGCTTGGGTGGAATATTGAAAATTGATATTTTGAATAAATCCCTTTTTAGGCCCGTTTTTAGGGGCAAAGGGGAAAATTCGGTCCAAGTTAGCTTGCAAAGTGGGGAGGGTCAAATTAACCTCTTTAGTTTGAGAGTTTTGGGAGAGTCCCGTAGTTAATGACAGATTTACCCGTGGGGTTTCGGGAAAGGTTTTTGAATATGAAATGGAGGAACTAAGATTATTGTTGAGGAAGTTGGGCGAGTTCAGTTGGTTGATGGACTGTTGATAGTAATCACTACTTCCATAATTTACAGAGGCTGAAAAAGTAGAATTAGGACTTGATTTGGGATCTTTGCTATGGGACCATCGTAGGTTGGACACCGTGGACTTGGAATAACCAGGCAACCCGCGTTCCCCCGAGATTAAATTTTCATAGCGAAAACTCAGGTTTCCATTGTATTTATAACGCCTTCTATAATTGGTGTCAAAGCGCATTCCATAGCTTCCATTGGTAAAGTAATCACCTGTAACAGCCAAATTAAAGTACTCCGAAAGATTAAAATAATACCCTCCATTTTGAATAGCGTACCCACGGTTATTATTTTCACTAATGGAAGGAAATAAAAAACCAGAAGTCAATTCTTGATTGGATGGGAAATACGAAAAAGGAAGCCCAATCGGGGTGGGGACATTGGAAATAAACATATTGGTCATTCCGGTGACAATTTTTCCTCCCGGGATCAGCTTGGCCTTTCTGGCTTTAAAATAGTAATCGGCAGATTCTAAGTCCCCGGCAGTGGTGAGTTTTGCATTGCTCAGATAGAAGACAGAATCATTTTCTTTTTTGGTATATTCTGAAAAAACATTCATCCCAGATTGAGCTGTTTTGGAATTCCAAATGAGCGCTTTTTGGCTTTCAAAATTATAGCGGATAGAGTCGGGATTGACTTCATTGGGACCTTGTTTGAAGTAAGGGAACTGACTTAAATTTCCCAAACTGTCTTCAATGCGACCGGCATAAACATCTTTGGTTCTATAATCCAAAACAATGAGTCCTGCCCGAAGGGTGATGTCTTGGTAGTAAAGTTCAGCTTCATCAATCAGATATAGTTTGTTTTCACGTCGATCGATGTTAACCTTTTGTTTGGCTGTGTAACGAACCTTGTCCAGCAGTAGGGGCTCTTTGTCAAGACTGTCCACGGATTTTTCTGTTGCCAGGGGAGTATCTACATTTTTAGTAGGCGTTTGTTGACTCCATAGTATTCCGGAGCAAAAAACTATTAACAGTTCAAGTGTATAAAAAGACTTTGTGCGCAAGACGAATAATCCTAAATTTGTTGGGCATGGACTTTGAATCGCGCTAAATTAATGATAATTTACCTACTTAGATTGAATTTCAACCGGATTGCGAAATATTTAAGAGTTCTCACGCACTTATTTTTGCTTTGCGTCCTTTTTTGTGGCGTGGGTGGACAATTCCTACAGGCACAAGACCCCTTTGTTGTGGTTTTGGATGCGGGACATGGAGGCAAAGACCCTGGGAATAGTGGTTTTAGAAATAAATATCAGGAAAAGAAAATCGTATTAAACATCACTCTGGCGATCGGTAAAAAATTAGAATCACAGCCCGGTATCAAAGTGATCTACACTCGAAAGACAGATGTTTTTATCGATCTGATTGAACGTGCTGAAATTGCCAACAAAGTAGATGCCGATTTATTTGTTTCCGTGCACTGCGATGCCCACACTTCACAGGCTTATGGAGCAGGCACCTTTGTCCTAGGACTGCATGCCAACCAGCGTAATTTTGAAGTTGCCAAACGAGAAAATTCGGTAATCTATTACGAGGAAAATTTTGAAAAAAAATACGATGGATTTGACCCCAACAACCCAGAGTCTGTCATCGGCCTTACGTTAATGCAGGAAACCTATTTAGATCAGAGTATAGTGGCGGCCGATAAGATCCAAAAGCGGTTTGTGAAAAACTTGAAGCGTAAAGACCGAACGGTTAAGCAAGCAGGCTTTATTGTTCTAAAGTATAGTTATATGCCCAGTGTACTGGTGGAGACGGGCTTTTTGACCAATACCAAAGAAGGGGCCTATTTGAATTCATCTAAGGGACAGAAGGAGATGGCTGCAACGATTGCCGATGCAATTATCGACTATAAAAACACCATGCAAAAGAGTGTCGCAACTAAAGCGGCCTCGTCTGAACAATCCCCCCAACCAGCCAAAGCATCCTCTTCGGCACAAGCCGAATTTAGAGTTCAAATTGCGGCAAGTAAAAATGCGTTGGATCCTAAACCGTATAATTTCAAAGGTTTGTCTCCTATCTACAGAGAACGAGCGGGAGATATATATCGCTATTATTATGGAAAAACAACCGATTATAACAAGGCAAAAAAGTGGTTGCGTGGAGCCAAAAGAAAAGGATATAAAAGTGCATTTGTGGCTGCTTTTTTAGAGGGCAAAAAAATCCCGCTAGCCACGGCTTTGAAGAAAAAATAAATAGATTACGACCCCAATAATTTTGTACATTTGAAGATACAATTTTCGATTTGAAACTATCCAAAGAAATTA
>CALITN010000051.1 GCA_938041595.1 uncultured Flavobacteriaceae bacterium
GTTTTTATTTCATTTCCCAAGTATATCCATTGGTGATTTTACTTTAATTAATTATATCAACAAGGGGACTTATGCTAAAAACTCTAGAGTCGGTTCCAAACTCCTCAAATACGGATTGATGACACTCGACTTCATTAATGAGAAATTTTATTTTGAACCTCATCAAAGCAAGGTTCTACTAGAACCGGAAAAATTATTTTTCAATTCCGCCTCCATTGATGAAAAAATAATTGTCGGTATTGTTTGGGATGAAAAACTACAAGACAAAATTCAATTCGGAGATGAAATTCTAGCTGTTAATGATTGGGATTTGACCAAAATCGAGTTTTGTGATTTTGTTTTAGGAACATCCATTTTTAACAACAATTCAAATACCATTAGGTTTCGATCCCTGAAAGATTCCGTTTTTACTTTAGAACTAAAAAAAGAGAAAATGGTGTTTGGAGAATACTGAAGGATGAATAACGAATGGCAAAGGATGAAATAAAGAGATATTTCTAACGCCGATGCAAGGCTTTAAACAAAAGCTCAAAGGCTTTGTTTACCGTTTTTTGCATCACGCGTTCTCGGTTGTTTCCCATCACAAACCGAAAGCTTTCTACCCCATCAGGGGTAGCCAGACCAATAAATACAGTTCCTACCTCAGCATCTCCTTCCAAGGCTGATGGTCCGGCATTTCCAGTTGTCGCCAGCGCATAATCCGATTCCAGCGTTTGCTGTGCCCCTTTTGCCATGGCTTCTGCCACGGCAGCACTCACCACTCCATGTTTCGCAATAATGGTCTCGGAAACTCCCAAAAGATATGTTTTTGAGGAGGTAGCATAGGTAACCCCGCCGCCAAGAAAAAAAGCAGAAGCTCCAGGATGTGTGGTTATTCGACTGGCAATCAGACCGCCAGTACAACTTTCCGCAACAGCGAGTGTATGCCCTTTTGTTTGCAATTGTTTACCGATTAATACTTCTATGGGTTCATCCTCCTCTTCTCCATAGTACACATCTTCAATCAAGGGTCGTAATTTAGCTAGCTCTTCATCCACTTGAGAATGCAATAATTCGGCGTCTGTTCCTTTGGTGGAAAGACGTAAGCGAACCCGGCCTAAACTGGGCAAATAGGCTAATTTTATGGCTGCGGGTAACTGAGCTTCCCAATCGGCAATGCGGTCTGCTATGACGCTTTCCCCTAAACCATAGGTCATGATGGTTTTATGATAGATATGTGGCGTATCAAATTTTTCCTGAAGTGCGGGCAACACTTCATTATTCATCAATGATTTCATTTCATACGGAACTCCTGGCATGGAAACTACCACCACATCTTTGGCTTCAAACCACATTCCAGAGGCCGTTCCAATGGTGTTTTTAAAAATTCGTGCCTTTTCGGGTAACTTTGCCTGTGCTCGGTTGGAATCGCTTATGGGTGTCGGGACGTATTTTTCAAAGAGTGTTTCGATATGAGACAAGATTTCAGGATACCAAACCAAACGATCATCAAAATAATCCGTCAATGTGTGCTTGGTAACATCATCATTGGTTGGCCCTAAACCTCCCGTCAACAACAGCACATCGGCCCGTTGGCGCGCTTCGTCAATTGTTTTTTTAATCATTTCTGGCTGGTCAGAAATGGAGGTAATTTGCACTACTTCAAATCCTATTCGGTTGAGCGATTTTGATAAAAAAACAGCATTGGTATTAACAATCTGCCCAATCAGAATTTCATCGCCGATGGTTATGAGTTCTGCGGTCATTTTACTTTTACGTCTAGTAATTTTTGTCCTTCCAAAAAGCCTTCCAGATAATCGTTTTCTTGGACTGCCGCGACGCCCGCCGGGGTTCCTGTAAAAAGAATATCTCCAATTTTGAGAGTGAAAAACTGGGACACATAAGCAATCAGTTGATCGATGGTGTAGAGCATCAACTGAGTGTTGGCGCGTTGTACTGAAAGGTCGTTTTTGATGAGTTCAAAGTTGAGCTTTTGAAGGTCTTTAAATTGATTTTTTGGTACCCATTGACCCAGAACAGCCGCCCCGTCAAAAGCCTTGGCTTTTTCCCATGGCAAGCCTTTGGCTTTTAGCTGTGCTTGTAAATCGCGCGCGGTAAAGTCAATTCCCACACTGATTTGGTCGTAGTACTTATGGGCAAATTGCTCTTGAATATGTTTCCCTATGCGATTGATTTTTACAATGATTTCAATTTCATGGTGCACATCAGAGGAAAAATCAGGGATATAAAAAGGGGTATTGCGCTGTCCGATAGTGGTGTCGGGTTTTAAAAAAACAACCGGCTCTTTGGGACGTTCGTTTTCGAGCTCCTCAATATGATCTGCATAATTGCGGCCAATACAGATAATCTTCATAAGAATTAGCCTTGATTGAATTTACGTAAGCGAATCTGCGTTAATACTTTTTTGGTATACCGTGGAAAGTCCGCACCCATCAACCAACCAAAATAGCCTTGCTCTTGCTCCAAAACTTGATCCACGGTTTTGCCTTTGTGTTTCCCAAAAGAAAAACACTCTTTTCCCTCCTTATTGAAAATGATAAACCCAGCCAAGTCTGCAGATTTTCTTCGGGAAGTAAAAGTACTGAGGAAATCGACAGAAGGCTCCAATTCGTTGTAGCGTTCCAACTGCGCTTGAAGAACATCAAAGGTCGCACGGGTATCGGCAAGGGCGGAGTGCGCATCGGTCAAATCTTGTTGACAGTAAAACTTCAACGCGGCCGAAAGAGTACGCTGCTCCATTTTGTGGAAAATGGTTTGAACATCCACCGTTTTAAGATTTTTCATATCAAAGTCATAATCCGCTCGAAGCATTTCTTCTGCCAAAAGAGGGATATCAAATCGATCCGAATTGAATCCAGCCAAATCACAGTGTATGATAAAAGCGCTGATCTCAGCAACCAACTCTCTAAAGGTAGGCGCATCGGCTACTTTTTCATCCGTAATTCCGTGTACCGCAGCGGCCTCCGGGGGAATGGGCATTTCAGGATTAATCAACCATAGCTTTTCTTCCTGAGAACCATCGGGATTCAGTTTAACAACCGCCATTTCCACAATCCGGTCGTTGGTGATGTTGATACCCGTTGTTTCCAAATCAAAGAAACAAATCGGACGGGTGAGTTGAAGTGCCATAATTATACGGGAGCGGGTTCGTCCCAATTCTCAAGATAATTGGCGACGTTTTTGACAAATTGACCTCCGGTGGCTCCATTAATTATCCGATGATCGTAACTGTGTGATAAAATAAGTTTGCGGCGAATGCCGATAAAATCTCCATCTGGAGTTTCGATTACCGCAGGCATCTTACGAATAACACCGACGGCCATAATTCCCACTTGGGGTTGGTTAATAATGGGGGTTCCCATGATGGATCCAAAATTCCCAACATTGGTTACGGTATAGGTGCCGCCTTGGACTTCATCGGGGAGCAATTGGTTATCTCGGGCGCGACTTGCCAAATCATTGACAGCTTTAGTCAAACCGAACAGATTGAGGTGATCCGCATTTCGAATAACGGGAACAATAAGATTCCCATCAGACAGAGCCGTTGCCATTCCTATATTAATGGCTCCCTTTTGGATGATTCGATTACCTTCAACAGAACTGTTTAAAAGAGGGAAATCACGGAGGGCTTTCAGGACAGCCGTGATAAATAAGGGGGTAAATGTGAGTTTTTCTCCGGTTCGTTCGAAGAATTTATTCTTGATCTTTTCACGCCATTCCCAAAGCTCGGTGACGTCTGCCTCGACAAAGGACTGCACATGGGCAGAGGTTTCTTTGCTCTGGATCATATGGTCGGCAATCAGTCGACCCATACGGGACATCTCGATGATTTGATCTTCACCGCTGACCACTGCTGGTGCCGGCGTTGGGGTTTTATGCTTGGATGCAGCTAGAGGCGCTGCCGCAGGAGTCATCGTTTTTTGGGGGGCTTCTTCTGTAACTACAGGTGCTGCTTGACTGCGATTTTCCAAATAGGCCAAAATATCTTTTTTGGTAACTCGACCGTTTTGTCCCGTTCCCAGCACACGATCCAATTCGTCCTGTGGAATGTTTTCTTGGGCCGCAATGTTTTTAACCAAAGGAGAATAAAAACGTTTTTCGTTGGAAGCAATTGGCTGGAGTTGTTCTTTGACCTGAGTCATTTCTTCCGCCACAAGTGTAGCAGCTTTGACTGCGGGAGAGGGTGCTTCCTCTCCAGCTACAGCGGTTTCTTGAACGGCTTTGGCAACTGCCGTAGGCTGTGGATCCGGAATTGTATTCTCGCCCTCGGTTTGAATCACAGCAAGGACTTCTCCTACTTTGACCACCTGATCAACCTCAAAGTTTTTTTGTAGTAATATACCTGCGACTTCGGATGGAACATCCGAATCCACTTTATCAGTGGCAATCTCCACCACAGCATCGTCAATTTCAATGGTATCGCCCACTTCTTTCAACCAAGAAGTAATCGTGGCTTCGGCCACACTTTCTCCCATTTTAGGGAGTTTTAATTCAAACTTTGCCATAGTAGGTTTTAGGGGTTAAAAGTACAAAATCTACACAACACTCTGCGGAATCGTAATGTATTACTCTCGTATCGATTTTTCGTAGGGCAAGCGGGTATTGATACTCCGCGCTAGGGTCACTTCATCAGTATATTCGAGTTCTTCGCCGATAGCAATACCTCTTGCAATAGTGCTAAGACGAACCGAAAATTTACTGAGTAACTTAAACATATAAAAATTGGTTGTATCTGCTTCCATAGTCGCACTCAGGGCAAAAATCACCTCAGTAATAACCCCGGATTCAACTTTGGAAATCAAAGAATCTAGAGTTAGATCCTGTGGCCCAACACCATCCATAGGTGAAATAAGTCCCCCCAAAACATGATAAAAACCCTTAAACTGACCTGTTGCCTCAATGGCCATGACATCCCGTATATCTTCCACCACACACAAAAGGGTTTCGTCTCGAGACGGATTAGAGCATATCTCACAACGGGGCGCATCCGACAGGTTATGGCATTGCTCACAATAATTGATGTGATCTCTAAAGTTTGTCAAGGCTGTTGCCAAACGCTGGGTGTGGCTTTGGGGCTGCTTCAAAAGGTGTAAGGCCAGTCGGAGTGCCGAACGCCTTCCGATGCCGGGTAACTGCGCAATTTCATCAACAGCTTTCTCGAGAAGTTGGGAGGAAAATTCCATGGCCAAAAATAGGAAAATTATAGTAGGTACATTTTTCTATCTTTAGGCAAAACCAAATATTATGCTTACCCCTTCCACCATCCTTGGGTTGATCCTCACCTACTTTGGGGTATTGATTGCTATGTCGTACTGGACTGGTCGTCAAGACAACAATCAGGTTTTTTACAAAGCCAACAAAAGTGCTCCTTGGTATTTAGTCGCCTTTGGTATGGTAGGAGCCTCGCTTTCGGGCGTTACTTTTATTTCCGTTCCCGGGTGGGTTGCGGACACGCAACTCACTTATTTTCAAGTCGTGCTAGGGTATCTACTTGGGTATTTTGTTGTTGCTTTTGTATTACTCCCCCTCTACTACCGTTCCAATATCACTTCCATTTATGAATATCTGGGGCAACGATTAGGCCGAAGTAGTCATTTTACAGGAGCTGCTTTCTTCTTTATTTCAAGGGTATTGGGAGCCGCTTTCCGCTTGTTTTTAGTAGCCTTAGTATTACAGCAATTTATTTTTGAACCTTGGGGTGTTCCCTTTGAAATAACCGTGGTGTTATCTATTGCATTAATTTGGCTTTACACCTTCAAGGGGGGGATTCAAACCATCATTTGGACGGATACCTTACAAACACTATTAATGCTCGTTGCAGTGGTTTTATCAGTCATATACCTCCTACAAGAAATGGACTGGACCCTAGCCTCGTTTATGAAATCAAGCGCCTTTGAACAATACAATAAGATGTGGGTCACTGATGATTGGCTTGCTCGAAACTATTTCCTAAAGTCCCTAATAGGTGGTGCGTTTATCACCATCTGTATGACAGGTTTGGATCAAGATATGATGCAAAAAAACCTGACCTGTCGCAATCTTAAAGAAGCCCAAAAAAACATGATTAGCTTTAGTTTTGTTCTAGGGGGAGCTACTTTTTTATTCCTACTGCTTGGAATTCTTCTTTACAGTTTTGCACAGCAAAAAGGAATCGAAATACCCCTAGTGGAAGGGAAAGCCAATACCGATCTACTTTTCCCAGAAATCGCCCTAAAAGGAGGCTTGGGCGTTGGGGTGGCTGTTACCTTTATTCTAGGGTTAATTGCTGCAGCCTATAGCAGTGCCGACAGTGCGTTGACTTCCTTAACCACCTCTTTCTGTGTGGACTTTTTGAATCTAGAAAAACGATCTGAAAACGACCAAATACGGATTCGAAAACAAGTTCATATCGGAATGAGTATTGCCTTGATTGTAGTTGTCATCCTATTCAAATACGTCCTTGATCGCAATGTGATTGACGGACTGTTGACGGTTGCCTCCTATACCTATGGCCCCTTGCTCGGACTGTTTGCTTTTGGAATGTTTACCTCCCATCAGGTTCAGGAAAAAAAGGTAATCTGGGTGGCATTGATCGCGGTTGCTATCATTTTCTGTTTGGGGCAAATTCCAAGTGAATCACTGGGTGGCTATCAAATTGGATATGAACTGCTTCCGCTCAACGGATTGTTGACCTTTCTGGGTTTAGTATTGATTCGTCGAAAGGAGGACTAGCGTACAGGCATTCTCAGTAGCAATTCCATTTTCTCGTAGTACTTTGGAAAAGCTGGGGTTTTCCGTACCGGGGTTGAACAACACGCGTTCTGGCCGAAGTGCTAGCAGCCATTCCCGATAGCCTTCTTGATGTTGTGGACTCAAATAGAGGGTGACCGTATGAACTGCTGTAGTGACTTGATCTGGATCTGTTTGAATGGTAATATCCTCCACCTGTCCTTCTTGCCTTCCCAAAGCCACCACTGGATGTCCTGCCGCGCGCAGTCGCTGAATGGCTTTATAGGCATATCGCTCCACCTTGGTGGAGGCACCCAATACAAGTGTCGTTTGTGGGATCATTTACCAGCGGATAATAGAACTCCCCCAAGTAAATCCACTGCCAAAGGCTGCGAGAACCACCAAGTCACCCTCTTGGATCTTACCCTCTTCCCAAGCTTCAGTCAAAGCGATTGGAATGGAGCCTGCTGTGGTATTTCCATACCGTTGAATATTAGTATACACTTGATCGTTTCCAAGACCAAACTTCTTTTGCACAAACTGAGATATACGCAAATTCGCCTGATGTGGAATCAACATATCTATAGCATCAGTGGCCAATCCGTTGGTTGTTAAACCTTCCATAATGACTTCTGAAAAACGAACGACAGCATTTTTAAAAACCAACTGCCCATTCATATAGGGATAATAGGATTCATCAGTAGGGTCGTTAGCCTCTATAATTTCTGGCACCCAACGGTTGGTGCTAGGGCCTATCAATGAAAGTTCTTCAGCGAATTTTCCTTCGGAATGCAGATGGGAAGACAAAACACCCTTCTTAGGATCTTCTTCGCGAGTGATTACTGCCGCTCCGGCACCGTCGCCAAAAATCACTGACACTCCCCTTCCTCGGGTGGTCATATCCAAGCCTCCGGAGTGGTTTTCAGAACCAATGACCAGTACGTTTTTATACATCCCCGTTTTGATGAATTGATCCGCAGTGGAGAGGGCATAAATAAAACCCGAACATTGATTCCGAATGTCCATTGCGGGACAGGTAGGAATCTCTAAAAGTTCTTGTACCAAAACACCTGACCCTGGGAAATAATAGTCAGGACTCAGAGTCGCAAAAAGGATTAGTTCAATATCTTGGGGAGTGAGCCCCGCTCGTTCAATGGCGATTCGTGCCGCAGCAGCACCCATGCTTGAAGTGGTGTCACCAGATCCTTTTTTGATATGACGGCGTTCTCGGATCCCCGTTCTTTCTTGGATCCATTCATCGGAGGTCTCCATTATTTCGGATAAATCCTGATTTGTTACTATGTTTTCAGGGAGGTATTTGCCCAGACCGGAAATTCTTGATTGGTACATAATTGTTGCTATTGATCTTGCAATATAACAGAAAAAAACACCCTACAAAATGTAGGGTGTTTGATAATTACAGAAGTAAATAAACCAATTTAAACAAAATTCATGTAATTATTTATGGTGACTTTCGCTTTGAGATCAAAAAGTAAACTGTAAAGACCGAAAAAGGTTCGGTTGATGTAGATAAAGTGCTCAGAGCCACGATTACCATTCATTTTTCGCCACTCTTTATCCTCAGTAAATTCCTGACTTAAAGAAGCAATTTGATTCCAGAAAACCGCATCTGAAAAATCAAAGGTGTCGGTGTGAAATGGCAAGGTTAAAAGACAAAGCATTCGGTTGAATAGATCAGTGAAAAAGGCAATTTCCTTGGTACTGTCTGTGGGAGTAAGAATTTCCAATGATCTTAAAATATTTTGAAATTTTTCAGGACTATTCAGGTTTTCCTCTTTAGATAATTCAAAATAAGGCTGGTAAAAATCTTCCGGAATTTGTTTGATACAACCAAAGTCCAAAGCAATCAATTCATGTGTTGGGGAAATCAAAAAATTCCCAGGATGGGGATCGGCATGCACTTTTTTGAGGCAATGCATTTGAAACATATAAAAGTCCCATAGGCTCTGCCCTAGTTTTTGATTGATCTGAGGATCTGTATTATCCTGATCGGTATATTCGGAGAGATGAATACCTTCCATCCAATCCATGGTTAATATGCGTTTGTTGGACCATTCTGGATAATACTTTGGGAAACTAAGATTCGGTACTCCAGAGCATTCCTCTGTGATTTGACGGCTTTGCTCCAGTTCCAATTCGTAATCGGTTTCTTCGAGAAGTTTATTTTCGACTTCTTTAAAAAACTTATCAACGTCCTGCCCTTGCAGGTTAAACATACGAACGGCTACCGGTTTGACGATACTTAAATCAGAGCCGATACTGTTTGCCACTCCTGGGTATTGAATTTTCACAGCAAGTTTTTTCCCATTCTTTGTTGCCTGATGTACCTGACCGATACTGGCAGCATTGATAGATTGAGCAGCAAACGTATCAAAAATGACCTCGGGGTCGGCTCCTAAATTTTTACGTATTAATTGTTTGACCAATGGAGTTGAAAGCGGCGGCACTGAAAATTGTGCCAAGCTAAATTGTTCCACATAGGCCCGGGGCAGCATGTTTTTTTCCATGCTAAGCATTTGTGCCATTTTCAAAGCACTGCCCTTAAGGCTTTTCAGTCCGTCATAAATATCTTTCGCATTTTCTTCATCCAAAGCTTCTTTGGAAATGTCTCGATTCAGCGCTTTTCCGCTGTAGTATTTGAGGTAATTCCCTCCTACTTTGACACCAGTAGCTACCAGTTTGGTCGCCCGTTCAATTTTGTTGGTTGGTATGTAATCGAGAGTTTTCACTTAAGCGTTTACAAATTTTTCTTTCCACAAAAACTTTCCGAGATCCAAAATAGAATCCAAAGGGGTGTTATCGAAAACATCAAAGGCAGTGTGCACTGACTTTTCAATGGCAGCATCTGTTTTTTCAAAGTTTTCCGATCGATCTGTTATCCAAAATTTGAGCAAGAACATCAGTTGTACCCAAGCCGCTTCGGAAAACAACTTTGGTGGATGCTGCTGGAAACGCGAGTCTTTATCAGCATTGCCTTCTTCAATTAAATCAGTGGTAAATGCTTTGAAGTGGCGACGTAAGCCCTTCAGATAAACCAAATCCTTCATATTATTCATTTCCTGACGCAAGGCAAAAAGAACATAGGATCGGTTTAACAACAACAACTCAAAAAAAGTAAAATAAAAACTAAGAAGCTTTTCTTTTCGTCCTCCCTTTTTGAAATTTTTATCCTTTTCCAATACCGACATCGTATTGATGAAAAAAGCATCCCAAATGTATTCGCGAACGGCATCAAGGGAACCAAAAACACTATAGAATTCTTTTTCCTCCATTCCCGCAGCTTGGCAAAACTTGTAGACCGACTTAGGATAGGATTCCTGCGCTAAGACATGATCCGTGTAGTGAGTTAATATTTTGGTTCGAAGTTCTTGTGGCTGCATAAGTTGTTTTTATATTTTACAATATTACAAAATGTTTAATTATTTTTAAATATGGTTAAACAATAATATTTTGTTAATTTTTTGATGTCAAAATGTCACTTACTTTGATTTGGTATTTTTTTTGAACAGCTAGTGGAAAATCATAGAAACGATGTCAAAAGGCAAAATCAATGTAGCGGTCGAAAATATTTTCCCGCTAATCAAAAAGTTCTTGTACAGTGATCACGAAATATTTCTTCGAGAACTGATCTCCAACGCAACCGATGCCACGAATAAGTTGAAGCACTTAAGCAGCCTTGGGGAAGTCAAAGGCGACTTAGGCGATTTGACCTTGGAGGTTAAAATTGACGCCAAAGGCAAGAAGCTCCATATCATCGATAAAGGGGTCGGAATGACTGCCGATGAGGTAAACAAATACATCAATGAGGTCGCCTTTTCGGGGGCTGAAGAATTCTTAGAGCAATATAAAGAAAGTGCCAAAGACTCAGGCATCATTGGTCATTTCGGTCTGGGCTTCTATTCTGCTTTTATGGTAGCCAAAGAGGTAGAAATCATCACCAAATCGTTTAAGGACGAGCCGGCAGCTCACTGGACTTGTGATGGTTCTCCAGAATACGAACTCAAAGAATCCGACAAAAAAGAACGCGGTACGGAGATTATCCTTCATATTGATGCAGACTCCAAAGAATTTTTGGAAGAAAGCCGTATTGGAGCTTTGCTGAGCAAATACAATAAATTCATGCCCGTTCCCATCAAATTTGGAACGCGCGAAGAAAACCTGCCACTCCCAGAGGACGCTGCTGACGATGCCAAAGCCGAAACGGTCACTGTGGACAACATCATCAACAATCCAAACCCTGCTTGGACCAAAGCCCCTTCGGATCTCAAAGAGGAAGACTACAAAGGATTCTACAGAGAGCTCTACCCAACTCAATTTGAGGAGCCTTTATTTAACATCCACCTCAATGTGGACTACCCCTTCAATCTGACTGGAATATTATATTTTCCAAAATTGAACAATGACCTCAACATTCAAAAAGACCGCATTCAGTTATATCAAAACCAAGTTTTTGTGACCGATAATGTGGAGGGGATTGTCCCTGAGTTCTTAACCCTTTTGCGAGGTGTCATTGATTCTCCTGATATTCCATTGAATGTGTCTCGAAGCTATTTACAAGCCGACGGTGCAGTAAAGAAAATAAGCAATTATATCACACGCAAAGTGGCTGATAAATTGAGTAGCCTGTTCAAAAAAGACCGCAAAGGTTTTGAGGAAAAATGGAACGACATCAAGGTGGTTATTGAATACGGAATGCTTAGCGAGGACAAGTTCTTTGAAAAAGCAGAAAAATTTGCCTTATTTCCCACTACTGATGGAGATTATTTCACTTTTGAAGAACTCCAAGAAAAAGTAAAAGACAATCAAACCGATAAAGACGGAAAACTGATTTTGCTCTACGCATCCCAAGTTGAAGAGCAACACAGCTATATTCAGGCAGCCAAAGACAAAGGTTACACCGTTTTGCTTTTGGATTCTCCCATTATCAGCCATTTGATTCAAAAACTAGAAACCAGTAAAGAAAATCTCAGCTTTGCAAGAGTGGATGGAGATGCTATCGAAAACCTCATCAAAAAAGACGAGGCCACCGTTTCTAAGCTATCGGAGGAAGAAATAGAAAAACTCAAACCCATCATTGAGGAAGTGGTCACTGATGAAAAGTACAGCGTACAACTGGAAGCTATGGACAGCCAGGGGCTCCCTTTTGTGCTGACCCAACCCGAGTTTATGCGACGCATGAAAGAAATGCAGCAAACCGGAGGAGGGATGATGGGAAGCTTCCCAGAAATGTACACGCTATTGGTGAATACCAATCACAGCTTGGTAGGACAGATTTTGAATACTAAAACAGCCAAAAAGCGAGAGCGTTTAATCAAACAAGGTTTGGATTTAGCTCGCTTGTCACAAAACCTTCTTAAAGGGGAAGAATTAACGGCTTTTATTCAAAGAAGTTTGGATTTGATCAAATAATAATCCCTTCTTTATACTAGCAAAGCAACGACTGCAAACAGTCGTTGCTTTTTTGCATTAATTAAGGAGTTGTGGCGGTATTTGTTTGAGACTTGCTTTCCCTTTACTTTAGTGCTAAAGGAGTTTGCTGATACCTATGGACAAAAAACGCTTACGATACCGACTGCTATTGTTTTGGAGCTTATTGTTGATTCCGTTGGTTGGGAGTCAGTTCACAACTGAAATACAGTGGGATATGTATGATTATCTGGCGGCAGTCCTGCTATTGGGTGCAGGGGCATGGAGCATTGAAGGGATCCTCCAATCGCGAAAATCCAAACACTTAAAAAAAATCGGAGTGGTTGTACTACTATTGCTTTTAGTGATTTTGTGGGCGGAAATGGCCGTTGGACTGTTTGGGAGTCCCCTAGCAGGTCATTAACTTTGTCCTATGACCGAACGACATCTTCATTGGGAAACCATATACCAAAACAAAGAATTTGAAGCTTGTAGCTGGTATCAAGACATTCCAAAAACCTCATTAGAATTGATTGCCACACTTGAGCTCCAGAAGGACGCGGCAATTATAGACGTAGGTGGAGGCGAAAGTTATTTAACAGCCTTCTTGGATAAAAAAGGGTTTTCCCAACTTTCTGTATTGGATATTTCACCCACAGCCTTGAAAAAGAGTCAAAAAAAAATGGGCGGCAAGGCTGCCAAAGTAACATGGATCGTATCAGATGTCACGCACTTTGAAACCGAACGACATTATGACCTTTGGCACGATCGAGCAACTTTTCATTTCCTTCGAGATCCGGAAGATATAACTGCCTATATAGCTACGGCTGGAAGAAGAGTTCGTTCTGGAGGTTATGCCATTATAGGCACCTTTTCACCGCAAGGACCTACACGATGCAGCGGCATCACTATTCAACAATACAGTATAGATGCCCTTGCCGAATGCTTTAAAGCGGATTTTGACCTCATTGCCAGTCAAGAAAACAGCCATCAAACACCCTTTGACACAAAACAAGCCTTTAGCTTTTGTACCTTTCAAAGAAAATAGTGTCGACAATACCCATGCAGGAATTATTCGCATCTCCATCCTTCCCGTGGCAACCTGACCTCCCCGATGCGGAACTGCATTACTATCCCCATTTTTGGTCTCGAAAAGAAGCCGATGCTTTGTTTGAGCAGCTAAAAAATGAAACACCCTGGCAGCACGATCCGATCACCGTTTTCGGAAAAACCTATATGCAACCACGACTGACAGCCCTATATGGCAAAAACCCAAAACCCTATTCCTACTCTGGGATAACCATGAATCCCCACCCTATGTCAAACACCCTTATGGAGGTGCTTCAAAAAATCCAAACTGTGGACCCCCATGCCTACAATACCGTTTTACTCAACTTATACCGCAATGGAAAAGACAGCAACGGTTGGCATGCAGACAATGAAAAAGAATTGGGACCTCATCCACGCATTGCCTCGGCTAGTTTTGGGGAAGAACGCTTTTTCCACTTCAAACACCAAAGCGACAAGCAACAGCGGTACAAATTACGTTTGGATCACGGCAGTCTACTAATTATGGGAGGGGCCATGCAAGAACACTGGTTGCACCAAATTGCCAAAACAGCACGCCCGATCAGGGAACGGATTAACCTTACCTTTCGGAAACTCTATTAAAATAACCGAGTTAAAAAGGCCGCAAATGAGTATTTGGTATGGCGTTTTCTTATGCTTAAGCCCCCTAATCACAAAAGGATTGATCAAAGGGTTTCAATCAAAAACCCAATGCGTCTCATCATTTTTTTGCTTTGCCGTTTAAATATTGAATAACTATAAGTATTTTGCACCTTAAAAAAATTCATTGAAATCATACAGCCTCACCTTATTTTGCCTTTTGCTATTTAGCGCTCAAATACT
Organism: uncultured Flavobacteriaceae bacterium; assembly: GCA_938041595.1. Classification (GTDB taxonomy): domain Bacteria; phylum Bacteroidota; class Bacteroidia; order Flavobacteriales; family Flavobacteriaceae; genus UBA11891. Next base: position 14,047 of record CALITN010000051.1, read on the forward strand.
CCTAGGGCAAAACAAAGACCTCCCCAGTATACAAGTCAAATATATTTCTGAGGATATCGCTATTGACGGTAATGCCAATGAAAGCAGTTGGAGCACCGCACCAGAATCCAGTGATTTTTGGCAGTGGTTTCCCACCGACAGCATTCGTGCGCAAAAACAAACGCGCTTTAAAGTATTGAATGATGACAAGAATATCTACTTGAGCATTCAAACCTTTTATGATGGCGAGGACTATGTAATTCCATCACTCCGAAGGGATTTTCAAGGGGGTGGCAATGACAATATTGCCTTTCATTTTGACCCTTTTAACGACCGTACTAATTCCTTCTTTTTTGGCACTAACCCTTTGGGTGTAAAAAGAGAAGCGCTTGTTTCCAATGGTGGAAATGACTGGCGTCGTGACAGCAACTTAAGCTGGGACATCAAATGGGAAACCGTCACCAAGCAGTTTGATGGATTTACACTAACGGAAGTGAAAATCCCTCTTGCTTTTCTAAACTATCCCGATGGCAGCACCAACTGGGGTTTTAACATGTATCGCTTTGACACACAAGCCAATGAGCGTAGTTCGTGGGGGCATGTTCCTCAAAACCAGAGTGTGGTCAACTTAGCTTTTATGGGGGACTTACAGTTTGAAAAACCCCTGCCAAAATCTAAAATCCCTTGGGCCTTTATTCCTTTTATGGCTGGGATCGGTGCAAATGACTTTGAGAATGACGAGCAATTTCAAAGCTTGAGTTTTGGAGGAGATGTCAAAGTGCCCATTAACAACGGTCTCAATCTAGATCTTACATTCAATCCGGACTTTTCACAGGTAGAAGTGGACGACCAAGTGATTAATCTTACCCGCTTTGAAGTTCGACTTCCTGAAAAAAGACAGTTTTTTATCCAAAATGCTGATTTGTTTGCCAATTACGGAAGCAGTTACAATGCGCAGCCTTTTTTCTCCCGCCGGATCGGGGTGGCTGAGGACAAAGATGGTAACACCATCCAAAACCGAATTATTGCTGGAGCGCGACTGAGTGGTAAAGTCAATAACAACCTTCGACTGGGGCTGCTCAATATGCAAACCGATGCGGACGAAGCCAATGAAATAGCCGCAAACAATAACACTGTTTTTACGCTGCAACAAAAAGTGTTTTCCCGATCCAACATCGGCTTGATCTTCGTCAACCGAGAGACGACCGGTGAATACGATTTTGTAGATGAAGACGATCGCTACAATCGCGTGCTTGGTTTGGACTATCGCTTAGCGTCCAAAGACAATAAATGGACTGGGAATTCATATTTCCACAAGTCTTTTGAACAAAACAATGGAAGTGACAACCTTAGTTGGGGCAGTTTTATCAACCGCAACACACGAAACTATCAAATCTCACAATCGATTGCTGGTATTGGAGAGGATTTTAATGCCGATCTTGGTTTTGTGCGCCGCAAAGGAAACTTCCGAAATTTCACTAAATACACACAGAAGTTTTATCCCAAAACAGGAGCCGTTAACACATGGAATTTAACCTTGCAAAGTTACTCGCTATGGAAGCCCTCGGATGATTTTCGCTTGACCGACAATAGTTTCAATTTGGAATCGCAAATACGGTTCAAGAATCAAAGCCGAATTGATGTAGAAGCTTCCAATCGCTATGTGTATCTCTATGACGACTTTGATCCAACCGGACTCAACGACAACAATCCCCTACCGGGTGACACCGAATACACCTACAAATCAGTAGAAGTCACTTTCAACTCTGACCAACGAAAACGCTTTAACTACCGCTTACGACCCAGTTTGGGCGAATTTTTCAATGGTCAAAAATATTCCCTGCAAAGCGACTTCAATTATCGTATTCAGCCTTTTTTCCAAGCGAGCCTCAAGCTCAACTACGACCATATTCAATTAGGACAAGGGTTTCCCTCCGCCGATTTACTCTTGGTCAGTCCCAAGGTTGATCTCACTTTTACGAAAAGTATCTTTTGGACCACTTTTGTGCAATTCAGTTCCCAATCGGAAAATTTAGGAATTAATTCCCGTCTTCAGTGGCGTTTTGCCCCTCTATCCGACTTATATGTGGTCTATAACGACAATTATATAACAACGGACTCCTTTTTGCCAAGATTGCGTACTTTTAACCTCAAATTTACCTACTGGTTAAACATATAAATACAACCCGTAGCGTAACAGAAGGCGCTGCATGGAAAGCACAAAAAAACTCCCGCAAGCGACTTCATTTAAAAACTAAATTGATGAAAAAAACGATTTCTTTTGCCCTTCCCTTTTTGCTAATAGCTTTATCCATTAGTCAGTGCAGCAACCCGAAGAAAGTAGGAAAAGGCGAAATGTTGGTCTCTGGGAAAATTGAAGGCCTTCGTAAAGGCACCCTCTACTTGCAAAAATTTGTAGACACCCTACTTACTAGCATTGATTCCGTATCAATTGCCGGGAGCCCAGAATTCTCTTTTACAACCAAAATTGAAAGCCCTGAATTATACTACCTATCTTTAGTCAAAGACGATGGTGACTCACTCAAAGATCGTATTCCATTTTTTGGAGAGCCGGGTGCTATTTCCATCAATACCCGTTTAAAAACCTTTGAAACCAGTGCACAAATCAAAGGGTCAGAAAATCAAAACCTCTATCGCGAATATCAATCCTACATTCGAAAATTCAACAGCCAACAGCTAGACTATTTGGAAGACTACTTGGAGTTCCAAAAAGACGGACTCCAAAAAAAATCAGACTCCATGCAAAAGGTATTGGATAATTTGATTCGTAGAAAATACCTCTATGCCATTAATTTTGCTTCCAACAATGCAGACCATGAGATTGCGCCTTTTATTGCTTTAGCGGAGGTATATGACGCCAATTTGAGCTTATTAGATACGCTTGCCGCTCGGATGAGCTCGGAAGTTGCAACATCGAAATACGGAAAGAAACTGACCGAATACTTGTCAGATCGAAGAGCTGACGAACAGCCAGAAGACTAGGCCTTGCTGAGCTTGGCTAGGTCGGATTGCAATTTATCCAAGCCCTTTACTAGTTTTTCTTGAATCGGTTTGAATGCTGCTTTGCCTTTCGTTCGTGCAGCATTGATTTCTGAAATCAACTCATCAAAAAGCGTGATGGCCGCATCAATAAGAGGGTCTGTTTTTTTGGCATCTACTTTGGGGTTCTCCAATTCCGCTCCGTAGATATCTTCGATAAAAGCACCAATCGAATCATTGATGTCTTTTTTTAGTTGTTTGACGCTGGACATATTCGTTAGTTTTAGGGAAAGATAGAAACTTATTTGGGTTTAGACAACGGTTTCCTTCTTTAGGGTTTTAAGTGCTTTATAAATGTGACTGATTGGATTAAGGCTATCATACGCCAAAATCAATTTTCCTTCAATATCAAAAACAAAGCTGACACGACGGCTTAGGATTCCTAAGAATTGTTTGTTGATTTTAAAAGCCTTTTGCAGGGATTTATCTGAATCTGAAAGCAAGGAAAATGGTAGGTCAAAACTTTCAGAAAAACGTTCGTGACTCCTAAGAGAGTCTGTGCTGATTCCAATAACCGCCGCACCATAATCCACAAAATCGGTGTATTTATCGCGAAAAGAACAAACTTCCGCAGTACACCCAGGGGTGTAGTTTTTGGGGTAAAAGAAAACCACTAAAGGCTTTTTTCCGATAAATTGATCACTCTTCACAAGCGTTCCTTTTTGATCGACCCGATCAAAAAAAGGAAGGCGTTCTCCTTCTTTCAACATAATTTATTCTCCTGCGTATTTAACAAAATTTCGTGGGGTTTCATACAAAACTACCTCTAGGTCTTGGGTGGTTTCGAGATGGGGTCTTAGTTTGTTGTAAATCACCACAACAATATTTTCTGCCGTGGGAATGAGATTTTGAAACTCCGGCACTTGAACATTTAAATTTTTATGATCAAAGGCATCTTCCACCTCAGATTTGATCAAGTCCCGCAATACTTTCATATCCATTACATAGCCCGTAATAGGATCAATATTTCCCGTTACATGGACGATGAGTTCGTAATTATGGCCGTGGTAGTACTCGTTGGAGCATTTGCCAAAGACAGCTTCGTTTTGAGACGCGTCCCAATCGGCACGATGTAAGCGATGAGCAGCATTAAAATGAGCTTTTCTAGAGACCGTAACGCGCATTAGTTCTGTGAGTTTAAGGATTGAATATGGGCATAGAATCGATCAAAAATGATTTTAAACCATTCGGTGTACTGCTCTGGTTGCTCAGTCATATCCACTGCAATAGCTTCCATAGAAGCCCATCGAAAGGCCGCGACCTCTTCCGTGTTGATCACCGGATCCGTATCGGAATACCCTAAGAGTACATGATCGAGTTCGTGTTCAGTAAGTCCGTTGTCAAAAGGAGCTTTGTAGATGAAAGCAAAAAGTTCCGTGAGATTCGTTTGCATCCCCATCTCCTCTTGCAAACGTCGGTGTCCAGCCTCCAAATTGGATTCTCCCATCCGCTGATGACTACAACAGGTATTAGTCCACAATCCTGGGGAATGGTATTTTTTCCAGGCGCGTTGTTGGAGGAGCAATTCTCCCTTTTTATTTAGGACAAATACCGAAAAGGCACGGTGTAGCACCGCCTTTTCATGTGCTTCCATTTTGGGCATAGTACCCAAGGGTCGATCGTTGGTATCAACGAGGATTACTTCTTCTTCTTTCATGCAATAGATCAAAAATACCGAAATCTTCATCAAAAACCCAAATCCCATGTAGGTGCCCCTGCTAATTTTCAGCTATTTTTGCGAAAACTAATTTGGAATGGGCTTTACGGAAGAATTGCAACGCCGCCGCACTTTTGGGATTATTTCCCACCCCGATGCAGGAAAAACCACTTTGACTGAGAAGTTACTTCTTTACGGAGGAGCCATTCAGGAGGCTGGAGCCGTTAAGTCCAATAAAATCAAAAAGTCTGCCACCAGTGACTTTATGGAGATTGAACGCCAGCGAGGAATTTCTGTAGCTACTTCCGTTTTGGCTTTTAACTACCAAGACAAAAAAATAAATATCCTCGACACCCCTGGACACAAGGATTTTGCCGAAGACACCTACCGTACGCTTACCGCAGTGGACAGTGTGATTGTAGTGATTGACGTGGCCAAAGGCGTGGAAGAACAAACTGAGAAACTAGTGGAAGTGTGCCGCATGCGCAACATTCCCATGATTGTCTTTATCAACAAACTCGACCGAGAAGGAAAAGACGCTTTTGACTTATTGGATGAAGTAGAAACAAAGCTACATTTATCCGTAACCCCACTGTCTTTTCCTATTGGGATGGGGTATGACTTTAAGGGGATTTACAATATCTGGGAACAAAATGCCCAGCTATTTTCTGGAGAACAAAAACAAACCGTAACCCACAAGGAAACCTATGCTTCCCTTGAAGACGCCCAACTGGAAAAACGCATTGGAAGCAACTCTTTAGAACAGCTGAAAGAGGAGTTAGAATTGGTGCAAGGGGTCTATAACCCTTTTGACAAAGAGGCCTATTTGAGCGGGAAGCAACAGCCTGTTTTCTTTGGTTCGGCACTGAATAATTTTGGCGTACAAGAACTACTCGATTGCTTCATTGACATCGCTCCTGAGCCGCTTCCCAAGCAAGCAGAAGAACGCCTGATCCAACCCAACGAAAAGGACTTTAGTGGATTTGTATTTAAGATACACGCCAATATGGATCCCAAGCACCGCGATCGTTTGGCCTTTGTCAAGATTGTTTCTGGAACCTTTGAACGTAACAAGCCCTACTTGCACGTACGCCACGGGAAAAAACTCAAATTTTCAAGCCCGAATGCCTTTTTTGCCGAAAAGAAAGAAATCGTAGACATCTCCTATCCCGGAGATATTGTAGGTCTGCACGATACGGGAAACTTTAAGATCGGAGACACCCTTACCACCCAAGAAAAAATTCAGTTCCAAGGAATCCCTTCCTTTTCCCCAGAACACTTCCGCTATATCAACAATGCCGACCCAATGAAAGCCAAGCAGCTAAACAAAGGTATTGACCAATTGATGGACGAAGGGGTGGCACAGTTGTTTACGCTACACTTAAACAACCGAAAGGTAATCGGTACGGTAGGCGCCCTGCAGTTTGAAGTGATTCAATACCGCCTGCTACATGAATACGGAGCGCAATGTTCCTATGAAAACCTAAATGTTCACAAGGCTTGTTGGATTGGCTGTGAATCCGAAGACCACCCAGAATTTGTGGAATTTAAACGGGTAAAACAAAAATTCCTAGCGCTCGACAAGCAAGGACAACTGGTCTTTTTGGCTGACTCGGCTTTTTCCCTTCAAATGACCCAACAGAAATATCCCGCAGTACAGTTCTTTTTCACATCTGAAATGACCTAAATTCGTCGGTCTTATATAATAAAACTTAGTGAAAAGACAAGCGCAAAGAAATATATCGTAAAAAAAACCCCCAACCGATGGTTGGGGGTTTTGGGTATTTAGGCTTCTCCGGCCGGACCAAAATTCATAGGTATGGGCGGTGCGTCTTGGGAGTTAATTTCCCCATGCTTAGCTTCATACTTCTGAAGGTTGTCTGCCAAGGCTTTTTGAAAGCGTTTGGCGTGTTCGGGCGTCAAAATAATCCGCGACTGAACTTTGGCCTTTGGAGCACCAGGCATCAAGCTAACAAAGTCAACCACAAACTCCGAAGGAGAATGGTTGATAATGGCTAGATTGGAATAGGAACCACTGGCAGTAGTCGCGTCCATTTCAATATCAATCTGTTGTTCTTTCTTTGCTTCTGCCATGGCTATTCTTCAATAGGCATTTCTTCTTGCTGATCGATCAACAAACTCTTATACTCGTCCTTGGAACCAACAATGGTATTGTTGTATTCGCGGAGTCCTGTTCCTGCTGGAATTTTATGTCCTACAATAACATTCTCTTTCAGACCGTTTAAGTGGTCTTCTTTTCCGTTAACCGCTGCTTCGTTGAGTACTTTTGTCGTTTCTTGGAAGGAAGCTGCTGAGATAAAGGATTTGGTCTGTAGAGACGCGCGGGTAATTCCTTGCAACTCCGGAGTCGCTGTAGCTGGCGAGGCATCACGCGCCATCACCAAGGCTTTGTCTTCTCGTTTGAGCAACGAATTCTCATCCCGTAACTCTCGTGCCGTGACCATTTGACCTTGCTTCAAGTTTTCGCTCGCGCCAACTTCTTCGACAATCTTCTTACCATATAGGTTATCATTTTCTTGGATAAAGTCGGTTTTATACACCAACTGTCCTTCTAAGAAAATAGAATCTCCTGGGTCTTGGATTTTCACTTTACGCATCATTTGACGAACTACGACTTCAAAGTGCTTGTCGTTGATCTTCACCCCTTGCAATCGATAGACTTCTTGTACTTCGTTCACCAAGTATTGCTGAACGGCAGAAGGGCCTTTGATTTTAAGGATATCTGTTGGTGTGATGGAACCATCAGAAAGTGGCATTCCCGCTTTGACAAAGTCATTCTCCTGTACCAATATCTGATTGGATAGTTTGACAAGATATTTTTTCACATCACCAAACTTGGACTCCACGATAATCTCACGATTACCTCGCTTGATTTTTCCGAAAGAAACAACACCATCGATTTCAGAAACAACAGCAGGGTTCGAAGGATTTCGTGCTTCGAACAATTCCGTTACACGTGGCAAACCTCCTGTAATATCTCCAGACTTAGCCGATTTACGTGGAATTTTAACCAGAATTTTTCCTTCTTTGATTTTCTCACCATCATCTACGATTAGGTGGGCACCCACAGGCAGGTTGTAGGAACGAAGAGTAGTTCCTTTGCCATCTACAATCAATAGGGTTGGAATGAGTTTCTTATTTCGAGATTCAGAAATTACCTTTTCTTGGAAACCAGTTTGTTCATCAATTTCTACTTGATAGGTAACTCCTTGTTCGATATTTTCAAATACGATTTTCCCTGAGAATTCAGAGACGATCACTCCATTAAATGGATCCCACTGACAAATCAAATCGCCTTTGTTGAGTTTCGCACCATCTTTGATTTTGATGGTTGAACCGTAAGGAATGTTGTTGGTACTCAAAACGTTTTTGGTTTTGGCATCCAAAAGCTTGATTTCAGCCGTACGAGAAATTACAATCTCAGCTTCATTGCCTTCAGCATCCAAACCGTTAACAGTTTTAAGATCTTCGATTTCAGCAACTCCTTTGAATTTAGCAATCAAGGAATTTTCCTCTGAAATGTTTCCAGCAACTCCACCCACGTGGAAAGTACGAAGCGTCAACTGTGTTCCAGGCTCTCCAATGGATTGAGCGGCGACAACACCAACAGCTTCTCCTTTTTGTACCATTTTACTGGTAGCAAGGTTTCGTCCGTAACATTTCACACAGATCCCTTCGGGTGCTTCACAGGTCAATGGAGAACGGACTTCTACCGCATCGATTGGTGAAGCATTGATTTTATCTACAATGGAATCGGTAATTTCTTCTCCAGCCGCAACAATGATTTCATTAGAACTTGGATCAATCACATCGTGTAAGGCAACACGTCCTAAGATTCGTTCACCTAGTGATTCCACGATCTCCTCGTTTTTCTTCAACGCAGAAACGTTAATACCACGAAGCGTATTACAGTCTTCAATATTGATAATGGCATCTTGTGACACATCTACCAAGCGGCGGGTCAAGTAGCCCGCGTCAGCTGTTTTCAAAGCCGTATCTGCCAGTCCTTTACGTGCACCGTGCGTTGAGATAAAGTATTCCAAAATAGACAACCCTTCCTTAAAGTTTGAAAGGATTGGGTTCTCAATGATTTCCCCGCCGCCAACATTTGATTTCTTTGGCTTGGCCATTAGGCCCCGCATTCCCGTAAGCTGACGAATCTGCTCTTTAGAACCTCGTGCTCCAGAATCCAACATCATATACACCGAGTTAAATCCTTGTTGGTCTTCACTAATGTTTTTCATAGCGAGTTCCGTCAAGGTAGCGTTGGTTGATGTCCAAACGTCAATCACCTGGTTGTAGCGTTCGTTATTGGTAATCAATCCCATATTGTAGTTGGCCATAATACCTTCTACTTGCTTGTTAGCATCTACGATCATCTGCTCCTTTTTCGGAGGGATGATGATATCCCCTAAGCTAAAGGACAGTCCCCCTTTAAAGGCAAAGCCGTAGCCCATATCTTTGATCTTATCCAAGAACTCAGCCGTTTCAGGAACACTGGTTACTTTTAAAATACCTCCAATAATCTCCCGTAGGTTTTTCTTGGTCAATACCTCATTGATATACCCGGCTTCCTCAGGAACAACTTCGTTAAAAAGGACACGACCTACTGTTGATTCAATCAACTGATATTCTAATTCGCCTTTTTCGTTAAAGTCCTTGGCGCGAATTTTAATGATTGCGTTCAGGTCAACGCGTTTGTCATTAAGCGCAATATGAACTTCCTCTGCCGAATAGAACACCAATCCTTCTCCTTTTACAGGATATTCTTTGGTGGACTTTCGTGCCTTGGTCATGTAGTATAATCCCAAAACCATGTCTTGAGAAGGCACGGTAATTGGCGAACCGTTAGCAGGGTTCAAAATATTATGCGAAGCCAACATCAATAGCTGCGCTTCCAAAATTGCTTCAGGGCCTAGGGGCAAGTGAACCGCCATTTGATCCCCATCAAAGTCCGCATTAAAGGCTGTACATACCAAGGGGTGCAATTGAATCGCTTTTCCTTCGATCAGTTTGGGTTGGAAAGCCTGAATTCCCAAACGGTGAAGTGTGGGGGCTCGGTTAAGAAGCACGGGGTGTCCTTTCAACACGTTTTCCAAGATATCCCAAACAACGGGCTCTTTACGATCAATAATTTTCTTGGCAGACTTCACGGTCTTAACAATTCCTCTTTCAATCAACTTACGGATGATAAAAGGCTTGTATAGCTCTGCAGCCATTCCCTTAGGAAGTCCACATTCAAATAATTTCATTTCCGGTCCAACAACAATCACGGAGCGTGCTGAGTAGTCCACACGTTTCCCTAATAGGTTTTGGCGGAAGCGACCTTGTTTTCCTTTGAGAGAATCCGAAAGTGATTTCAAGGGTCGATTGGATTCAGTCTTAACCGCAGACGATTTACGGGTATTGTCAAAAAGAGAATCCACAGACTCCTGCAGCATTCGCTTTTCGTTACGCAAGATCACCTCTGGGGCTTTTATTTCCACCAAGCGCTTCAAACGATTGTTTCGGATAATCACACGACGGTAAAGGTCATTTAAGTCGGATGTAGCAAAGCGGCCTCCATCAAGTGGAACCAATGGGCGCAACTCTGGTGGGATCACCGGAATGACTTTCATTATCATCCACTCGGGAAGGTTTTCCGAACGCTCATTGGCATCGCGGAAAGCTTCTACCACCTGCAAACGTTTTAAGGCTTCTGTTTTTCTTTGCTTAGAGGTTTCATTATTGGCTTTATGACGCAGTTCATAGGAAAGCTCGTTAAGGTCTATACGACCCAAAAGCTCAATCAAACACTCGGCTCCCATCTTAGCGATAAATTTATCGGGGTCACTGTCTTCCAAATATTGGTTTTCAGCGGGAAGTGTGTCCATGATATTGAGGTATTCCTCCTCGGTCAAAAAGTCCATTTTCTGAACAGCTTCTCCCTCTTCGTTTTTGGCAATTCCAGCCTGGATCACTACATAACGCTCATAATAAATGATCATATCGAGC
>CALITN010000052.1 GCA_938041595.1 uncultured Flavobacteriaceae bacterium
GACATGTGTTTAATGATGGGCCCTCTGAAACGGGAAAGCGCTACTGTGTCAATTCTGTAAGCATTGATTTCAAAGCCAAAGAAGATTAATTAGGCAAAGCTGCTTTTCATTTCGTAATTTTGTGCTGAATTTAATTAGGACTTATGGCAAATTCGTATGATATTATTGTAGTTGGCAGTGGCCCTGGAGGCTATGTAACCGCTATTCGTGCTTCTCAATTAGGCTTCAAAACAGCTGTTGTCGAAAAAGAAAGTTTGGGTGGGGTGTGTTTGAATTGGGGATGTATCCCTACCAAAGCACTTCTCAAATCAGCACAAGTTTTTGAATATTTAAAGCACGCCTCCGATTACGGACTGACCGTGAAAGAATATGATAAAGACTTTGACGCAGTTGTAAACCGAAGCCGCAACGTGGCAGCAGGTATGAGTAAAGGAGTACAGTTTCTCATGAAGAAAAATAAGATTGATGTACTCGAAGGACATGGAAAAGTTTTGGCTGGAAAGAAAGTCAGTGTGACGAGTGGGAAAAAAGAAAGCATCTATGACGCAAAGCATATCATCATTGCTACTGGAGCACGCTCAAGAGAATTACCAAACCTACCCCAAGACGGGAAAAAAGTTATTGGATACCGCAAGGCAATGACCTTGGACAAGCAGCCTAAAAAAATGATAGTGGTTGGATCTGGTGCTATTGGAATTGAGTTTGCCTATTTCTATAATGCAATGGGAACAGAAGTAACCATCGTAGAATATCTAGATCGCATTGTTCCTGTTGAAGATGAAGAAGTATCCAAACAATTGGAACGCAGCTTCAAGAAAAATGGAATTGAAATTTTAACTTCTGCAGAAGTCACCAGTGTAGACACCAAAGGAAAAGGAGTTAAAGCAACAGTAAAAACGAAAAAAGAAGAGATTACCCTACAAGCCGACCTTGTCCTATCTGCGGTCGGCATCAAAACCAACTTAGAAAATCTAGGTTTAGAGGAAATTGGAATTGCCATCGATCGTGATAAAATAATGGTTAATGATTTTTATCAAACCAACCAACCTGGCTATTATGCCATTGGTGATATCACAGCAGGACCTGCATTGGCTCACGTAGCTTCAGCCGAAGGTATTCTCTGTGTAGAGAAAATAGCAGGGATGCACGTTGAGCCTCTTGACTACGGTAACATTCCGGGGTGCACCTATTGCTCCCCCGAGATTGCCTCCGTTGGACTCACCGAAAAACAAGCTCTTGACAAAGGTCTTGATATCAAAATAGGGAAATTTCCTTTCTCTGCCTCTGGAAAGGCACAAGCTTCTGGTACTTCTGATGGTTTTGTGAAAGTAATTTTTGATGCCAAATACGGCGAATGGCTCGGCTGTCATATGATCGGTGCAGGTGTTACTGATATGATTGCTGAAGCCGTAGTGGGACGAAAACTTGAGACCACAGGTCACGAAATTCTAAAGGCCGTCCACCCTCACCCTACAATGAGTGAGGCGGTTATGGAAGCCGTAGCGGATGCCTATGACGAGGTGATTCATTTGTAGAACTCTATTCATCAACAAATAAAACAGCCTTCGGGCTGTTTTTTTGTGTCTAAAAGCCCCTATATTGGGGCTTATGCGAAATCCTTTACAGATTCTTTTGCTTATCCTAGCTGGGGAAGCCATTTTTTTATTACCCTTTGTGTTGGCACGTGTATTCCGTCCTACCTTCCTGGCAGTCTTTGAACTTAGCAACACTCAATTGGGAAATTGCTATTCACTTTACGGAATGGTAGCTCTGCTTTCCTATCTTTTAGGCGGTACTGTAGCCGATCGTTTTCCACCGCGAAAACTTATGGCTTTGGCCTTGTTTTTAACCGCCCTTGGCGGTGGGTATATGTACACACTACCAAGCTTTGAAGCACTGCGGCTGTTATATGCCTATTGGGGATTTACTACCATTTTCTTGTTTTGGTCGGCCATGATAAAGGCTACTCGCTCCTGGGGAGGGCAAGCGCATCAGGGAAAGGCTTTTGGATTTTTAGAAGGTGGACGGGGCTTTTTTGCAGCCAGTATAGGTACTCTTAGTGTAGTTATATTTACTTGGGCAATTCCCTCTGAAATTGATATAATATCCCTTGCAGAAAAGCAAGAAACCTTTCAATGGGTAATTCTTGTTGCTTCCGTCTTTTGTGCTGCTATTGGACTGTTGCTGTTGTTTTCGTTTCAAGACACCAAAGAAGAAGCTCTAGGTGATGCCAATGGACTTGGCTCTTGGAAAGATATCAAAAAGGCATTTTCCAACGCTAGCGTTCGTTATTTAATGCTCATCGTTTTGTCAGCATATGTCGGGTATAAAATCACGGATGTGTTTTCCTTATACGCTTCTGAAATCATGCTATTTGACGAAGTAGATGCTGCCAAAGTTGGCAGCTATCAAATGTATCTACGACCGTTTATCTGTGTGTTTGTAGGCTTTTTTGCCGACCTGACTAAGAATGTGATAGTCTTGTGTTACGCCTTTGCTTGCATGCTGCTTGGTGCTCTTTTATTTGCTACCGGTTGGGTGGTCACTCCAGCTATAGGGTTGTTTGTTCTCACCCTGCTGATAACCGCTTTAGGAACCTATGCGCTGCGTGCCGCCTATTTTGCGACAATGGAAGAGGGTAAGATTCCTTTTGCGATTACTGGAACGGCAGTGGGGTTAATCTCCTTGGTTGGATATACACCCGATATCTTTGTTGGACCTATAATAGGCTTTTTCTTGGATGGCTCGCCTGGTATATGGGGACACCAACAACTTTTTATGTTTTTAGCTGCTTTTTCCTTATTTGGACTTTACGCTTCCTATCGTTTTTGGAGAATCGTACGAAAATAAAGCTATTTCGCAGCTAGAAAACTCTCAACTCCCAAGCGATAGCTGTCCAGTCCAAAACCGACAATCAACCCCTTGGCAACTGGGGTAATGTAAGACGTATGGCGAAAGTCTTCACGGGCAAACGTATTGGAGATATGTATTTCTAAAACAGGCGCGTCAATCGCCTTGATGCAGTCACCAAGTCCCACGGAAGTATGAGTATAGGCAGCGGCATTTAAAAGAATCCCATCGGTGCGAAAACCAAAATCTTGCAGGGCATTGATCAATTCTCCTTCGACATTGGATTGGAAATAGCTAAAGTGTATTTGTGGGTATTGCTCTTGAAGCTTTTCATAATAAGCCTCAAAATTTTCTGATCCATAAATTCCTGGTTCGCGCGTCCCCAAGAGATTTAGATTGGGGCCGTTGACAATGGCTAGATTCATTTTGTTTTTTTCAAAAATACGCATCTTTTTAAGTACTTTGAGTGCGTTGTCAAAAGAAGCATCGTAGAATTCATTATGGAGTGGAAAAAAGCACTTGAAGATTTCGGGCATTATCTGAGCATTGAAAGGGGATTGTCGGACAACACCGTCACCAATTACCAACGAGATGTACAAGCCTTAATGCGCTATTTAGAAAGTCGATATCAGACTGCTTCTCCCATCAGTATTCAAGCAGAGGAAATCCAGCAGTTTATTTACGAGGAGGCCAAAGAAAAAAGTGCTTATTCCCAGAGTCGAAGGATTTCGGGACTCAAAAGCTTTTTTAAATATTTGATCTTTGAAAAATACCGAGATGACCTTCCTACTCAGTGGTTAGAGGCCCCAAAAATTGGACGTAAGCTCCCCGACACCCTGAGTGTTCAGGAGGTAGAATTAATTTTAGATGCGGTCGATTTAAGTAAAAAGGAAGGGCACCGCAACAAAGCATTGCTCGAAACGCTCTATGGCAGTGGTTTGCGTGTAAGCGAGCTCATTAATCTTCAGAAGTCTGATATTTATGAAAAAGAAAAACTTCTCCGAGTGACTGGGAAAGGAAACAAGCAACGACTGGTCCCTTTGGGCGATTATGCGCTACAGCAAATCAATATTTACTTGGATGAATTTCAAAAGAAGCAATCCATACAAAAAGGCTACGAGAATTTTGTGTTTCTCAACCGCCGAGGGAAACCTTTGACACGAAATATGATTTTCCTTATCGTCAAAAAAACTACCGAAATGGCAGGCATTCAAAAGACTGTGAGCCCTCATACCTTTCGCCATTCTTTTGCAACGCATCTCCTAGAAAATGGAGCCGATTTAAGAACCATTCAAGTGTTATTGGGTCATGAAAGTATTACGACAACGGAAATCTATACCCATATTGACACCCGATACTTACGAAAAGTAATGGAAGAATTTCATCCCCGCATTTAGCCTTGAGATTCAGAAGTTACAAGGCGAAATCCTTCGCCGTGAATGTTCAAAATTTCTACTTGAGTGTCTTCTTTCAAATACTTTCGGAGCTTGGCAATATACACATCCATACTTCGAGAGGTGAAATAATTATCATCACGCCAAATTTTGTTCAATGCTACATCTCTCGGTAGCAAGTCATTGATGTGAAGTGCTAAAAGACGTAACAATTGACTTTCTTTGGGAGACAACTTGATTGGCTCACCACCAGAAAAGGAAAGGGTTCGCAGCTTAGAGTTAAAGGCAAACTGTCCAATAGTAAATAAAAATTCCGTGGATTCGGTGCTTACCGGCTTTTGATTACGGTTGAGAAATACCTTGATTTTTGCTAGCAAAACATCGGAGTCAAACGGCTTGGTAATATAGTCATCCCCACCTAACTTAAAACCTTTCAAAACATCCTCTTTTAGGTTTTTGGCGGTTAAAAATAATATAGGGACAGAGTCATTTTTTTCTCGGATTTCTTTGGCAAGTGTAAAACCATCTTTATACGGCATCATCACATCGAGAATACACAAGTCAAAATTTTCTTTTTTAAACTTCTCATAACCTTCGATTCCATTCTTGGCCAATACGATATCGTATTCGTTGAGGGTCAGGTAATCCTTTAGAATACTTCCGAAATTTGGGTCGTCTTCTACGACCAGTATTTTTTTGTTATCCATAATTAGTCGGTGTTTTGGTGTTGGGGTTTTAATGGGATTGAAATAATGAATTTTGTCCCCATGCCCTTTTTACTTTCAACTTGAATTTTACAGCGATGGAGTTCAACGATTTTTTTGACATAGGAAAGTCCCAATCCATGTCCTTTGATATTGTGGATGTTTCCCCCCTCTTGACGATAGAATTTTTCAAAGACCATACGTTGGGTTGCTGAATCCATACCAATGCCTTGATCTTGGATCGTAAGGATGGCTACTTTTTCGTTGTTTTCGGAATAAACATCGATCTTAGGAGGACCCTCGGTATATTTGATGGCATTGTCTAAAATGTTAACTACAAGATTGGTGAAATGGTTGAAATCACCCTCAAAAATGGGGGCATTGGCATCCAAATGAGTTTTGATGTAACCTTCCTTGTTCGTTACAATTAGGCTTACATGGTT
>CALITN010000053.1 GCA_938041595.1 uncultured Flavobacteriaceae bacterium
TGGGCCGAAGCGCGTCAGATTGGGTGGTGGATTACCAGTGCTTTGGAAAGTAATGTTGGACTCAATGCCATTGCACAATGGACGGCTACTCTGCCTACGGATCGACCCCAAGGCCTTGGCACTGGAGGCTTATATACCAATAATTTCCCCAGTCCTTTGGTTGTTGAAAATGGTTATCTTCGTTACGATCCACATCAAGAGTGGCAGTTTAATCTTTAGTCCATGTTTTTAGAACAAGTCCATACCCCTACCAATACTTTTTTTAAGTATTTGATGGGTGCCTTGGTGCTGTTTCTTTTTACTCTTATTGGACAAATTCCCATTACGCAAGCTATTTTGAGTGTTAGCATGGGCGCCTTTGATCCGACCGATCCCATCGGAATGATGAATAGCCTTCCGAACAATCAGCGTCTGATTTTGCAAATGCTACCTTTTATAGTCCTCTTTTTTGGATTATGGTTTGTGTATCATTTTTTGCATCAGCAGAAATTTACTTTGCTTTTTACCAGTCGAAAAGCCTTGGATTGGAAGCGTGTATTTTTTGCTTTTTGGATTTGGGGAGCGGCTTCCGTGACACTGTTGCTGGTCAGCTATCTTTTTACCCCTGAAGAATACCTTTTGAACTTTCGTTGGGAGACATTTATTCCCTTATTTTTCCTAGGTGCTCTATTGATACCCATTCAGACTACTTCAGAGGAATTGCTATTTAGGGGGTATTTGTTGCAGGGTTTTGGTGTTTTGTTCAAAAATCGATGGGCCCCCTTATTGGCAACTTCATTGCTATTTGGAGGCTTGCATTTTGCCAATCCAGAAGTAGCAGAGTTTGGTTTGGGAATCATGCTATACTATATCGGGACAGGTTTTTTCTTGGGGATGATCAGTCTGATTGATGAGGGCTTGGAGTTGTCGATAGGATTTCATGCTGCCAATAATCTTTTCGGTGCTTTGCTTATTAGTTCGGATTGGTCGGCCTTTCAAACTGAAGCTGTATTTATTTTCAAAGGGCAGCCCAGTTTATGGAATGAAATAATAGTATCTATTGGTGTTTGCTTTCCCATTTTGTTTTATGTTTTTTACAAGAAATATGGATGGACCAACATCATTAAAAAGTTGACCTAGAACGCTTATGAAAATACCACACTACTCAAAAATTCACAATCGATTTAAGATCAACAGTTATCATTATGATCAGCGAGAGCTGACCCAGGTCGCCTATAGCTTTATCAAAGAGGGAGCGCCATATGAAGAGGTTATTGGTGCATTTTTGCTGGATTGGTTGGATACCTCATCAGTTATAAATGTTAAAACCTCAGGTTCTACAGGTGTTCCAAAAACCATTCAGGTATCCAAGCAAGCCATGGTTCATTCTGCGGTTCTTACAGGGGAGTATTTTGGTTTGGAAGCCGGGGATCGGGCATTGCACTGTTTGCCAGTAGATTATATAGCGGGAAAAATGATGCTGGTTCGGGCAATGATTTTGGGACTGGATATGCATATGATGGAGCCACGAATAGAACTCAGTTCTTTTGAGGGAAACTATGATTTTTGTGCGATGATTCCACTTCAGGCCAAAAATGCCCTTCCCAAAGTTGGGCTAATAAAAACACTTTTGATTGGGGGAGCTCCCATATCTTCTTCCCTCAGAGCAGCCCTAGCAACAGCTCCAGTGGATGCCTATGAAACCTATGGGATGACTGAAACACTTACTCATATTGCAGTATCTAAGATTGTGGTTCCGCAACAACCATTTGAAGTTTTACCAGAGATTCGAATTGCAACCGATGCAGACGATTGTTTGCAGATTGAAGCACCCCATTTATCATCAACACCCATCCAAACGGAGGACATTGTATCCCTGGTTGACGCGCAACGATTTACATTGGTAGGACGGAAAAACAACCGAATCAATTCAGGCGGTAAAAAATTGTTTCCCGAGCTGTTGGAGCAAGAATTGGGAGACATTGGTATGCCTTTCTTTTTTGCTGCTCAGCCCGACTCCGATTTGGGAGAAAAGTTAGTTCTTTTGGTGGCTTCTGAAACGGAAACCCCATTTACGATTCGTAAAAAGTTCAATGCTGTGTTCGAAAGTGAAAGTTTTCGATTTTTGAAAGAAATTTACACACTGCCTTCTTTTAAATACACACCAACCGGAAAAATAGATCGCCCTAGTACTCTGAAATTACTGTGATCACTAGACTTGTAGCACACCCATATTGAACTTTTTGTCAATCGGTGCGTGGTTGGCTGCTTTGATCCCCATGGATATCCAATCTCGGGTTTGTGTCGGATCAATTATCGCATCGACCCAGAGACGTGCAGCAGCGTAGAGTGGTTGTGTTTGCTCGCTGTAACGCGATTCAATTTTTTCCAGCAGCTTTTTTTCTTCTTCTTTGCTGATGTCTTTACCTTTTTTCTTCTGAGCTGCGGTTTCTATTTGCAGCAATACTTTAGCTGCTTGGGCACCCCCCATCACTGCCATTTGCGCCGAAGGCCAAGCGACAATAAATCGAGGGTCATAGGCCTTGCCACACATGGCATAGTTACCGGCTCCATATGAATTACCTGTGATAACGGTAAATTTGGGAACTACAGAATTGGCTACGGCATTCACCATTTTGGCACCATCCTTAATGATACCACCGTGTTCGGATTTGCTGCCAACCATAAAACCTGTAACGTCTTGAAGGAAAACCAAGGGGATTTTGCGTTGGTTGCAGTTCGCAATAAAGCGTGTGGCTTTGTCGGCACTGTCACTATAGATAACCCCACCAAATTGCATTTCTCCTTTCGCATTTTTGGATATCTCTCGTTGATTGGCAACAATCCCTACGGACCATCCATCAATACGCGCATAGGTAGTGATTAAGGTTTTTCCATAGTCCGGTTTGTATTCCTCAAG
Organism: uncultured Flavobacteriaceae bacterium; assembly: GCA_938041595.1. GTDB lineage: Bacteria > Bacteroidota > Bacteroidia > Flavobacteriales > Flavobacteriaceae > UBA11891. The sequence goes on from CALITN010000053.1 coordinate 2,900, forward strand.
ACTATTAGCATCCACAATGGCTGCTAGGAGTGCATAGGTGTCATAAGGTTGGTTGCGTTCTTTGGGGAGGATTCGAAAGACATTCTCTAGTGCCTCCTTAGGAAGCTGTGGATCAATTCGATCAAAACCTGCTTTGGGAGTGGTTCCTATCCGGCCCATGAGAGATTGGATGCGGGCTAGGGCAGTGGTATCGTCCTTGGCTTTGAAGTCTGTAACGCCACTAATCTCGCAATGAGTTGTCGCTCCACCGAGACTTTCGTTATCAATGCTTTCTCCGATCGCGGCTTTTACCAAATAGCTTCCAGCTAAAAAAATACTTCCTGTTTTGTCGACAATCATCGCCTCATCGGACATGATCGGAAGGTAGGCACCTCCGGCGACACAGCTCCCCATAATAGCCGAAATTTGAACAATCCCTTGGGCACTCATCTGTGCATTGTTCCTGAAAATACGACCAAAGTGCTCTTTATCTGGGAAAATCTCATCTTGCATCGGTAAATAGACTCCCGCACTATCAACCAAATAAACAATAGGCAGTTGATTTTCCATCGCAATTTCCTGGGCACGTAAATTTTTCTTTCCGGTAATGGGAAACCAAGCACCTGCTTTAACTGAGGCATCATTGGCTACAATGACACTCAACCGTCCGGCAATCGAGCCAACCCCACAGATCACTCCACCAGAGGGACAACCTCCTGCTTGTTCATACATTCCGTGGCCAGCAAAGCCGCCAATTTCAAAAAAAGAGGTGTTCGGGTCAATAAGAAAAGCTATCCGTTCTCGGGCGGTCATCTTGCCAAG
>CALITN010000054.1 GCA_938041595.1 uncultured Flavobacteriaceae bacterium
GATTTCGTTGGTTCCTTCATAAATCCGTCCAATACGCGCATCACGCCATGCGGCTTCCATTGGTGCATCAGCAGAGAAGCCCATTCCCCCAAAGATTTGCAAGCCTTCATCGGCACAGTTTTGCATGTCCTCGGAGATGGCTACTTTTAGTAAGGAGCATTCGACGGCAAATTCCTCAACACCGCGTAGTTCCGACTCTTGATGTCCTTTTCCTTCAGCCTGTAGCGATTCGATTCTCGCTTTAACATCGTGAGCGGCGCGATAGCAGGCGGCTTCCCCTACATAGGTATTTGTAGCCATTAAGGCTAGTTTCTCTTGGATGGCACCAAATTGAGCAATTGGTGTTTTGAATTGAATCCGCTCATTGGCATATTTTACAGAAATGCTAGTGGCTCGTCTTTGAGCGTCCAAACAAGCGGCTGCCAATTTGATTCGGCCAACATTTAGGGCGTTCATTGCTATTTTAAAGCCTTCTCCGCGCCCGGCAAGCATATTTTCGACAGGTACCTTAGTTTCATTAAAAAACACCTGACGGGTAGAGGAGGAGTGAATTCCTAATTTGTGTTCTTCATCTCCAAGGGTTATTCCATTTTCCAAGTCTTTAGGGACGATGAACCCTGTAATGTTTTTATCGTCTTCGATTCGTGCATACACAATAAAAAGATCGGCAAATCCCGCATTAGAAATCCACATCTTTTGTCCTGTGATTTTATAATGACTTCCGTCTTCTGATAGGACAGCCTTGGTTCGTCCCGAATTGGCGTCAGATCCGGCACCTGGCTCGGTCAAGCAGTAGGCACCAAACCATTCCCCAGAAGCTAGTTTGGGAACGTATTTCATTTTTTGCTCTTCGGTCCCATAAAGTGTGATCGGCAGTGTTCCAATCCCCGTATGGGCACCAAAAGCGGTAGAAAAAGAACCGGTTGCTCCTGAAATATAATCACACACCAACATGGTTGAGACAAAATCCATTCCCAAACCGCCATAGGCTTCGGGTACGGATACGCTTAGAAAACCCAGAGAACCGGCTTGTTGCATCAAACGTTGCGTCAATGCGTAGTCCTTTTTCTCAAATTGCGCCTTGTTGGGAACTACTTCTCGGTCAATAAACTCCTTGACAGCATCTTTCATCATGATCTGTTCCTCTGAAAAATCTTCAGGGGTAAAAATGTCTTGGGGGTCAAAGGATTTGATAATGAATTCCCCTCCTTTTGTCAGTGTGGCTGAACTAGTTTCCATAGTGTCTAATTAAAGTTAACTTGATGTGGTTGTTTTTCGTATGCGCTGCAATAGTCAGTAATGCAGTCAATCACTTCAAAGAAGTGTTCAATTTTTTCCTCCGATAGTTCACGGTTTATTGCTTCATTAAAGCCTAGAACAATTTGTTTCGAAAATTCTCTTTTTTCTTTTCCGAAAGGGGTCAAATGGATTAAAACCCCTCTTCCGTCCGAAGGATCTGGACGTCGGTCAATGAGTTCTCTCTCTTCCATAGACTTGAGAAGTCTTGAGATACTCGTACCTTCCATACCCATTTTGGGACCTAATGCTGTGGAGGGGGTTCCTTCTGGATCAATGCTCAACAGCGCAAAACCTGTGGCCATGGTCGAATCAAACTTGGCTGCTGTTCGGTTGTACATTTTACTTACGGCGCCCCATGTTGATCGCAGGGCATAGTCTATTGTTCTTTTTTTCATCAAAGTAAAGATACATAAAATATATTATGCGTGCATTATAATGCGCGCATAATTATGCACGCATAACATAAAGAGGTTAAAAAAGCCCCAAGAACAGGGGCTTTATATATTTAGTTGTAAATAGAGTCGATCAAAGTTTTGAACTTTTCCTTGACGACTTTTCGTTTTAACTTCATTGTAGGGGTGAGGTGCCCTTCATCAATCGACCAAATTTCAGGGGTCAATTCAAATTTTTTGACTTGTTCCCATTTCCCAAATGTTTGATTGTGATGATCGATATCTGCTTGGACGGCTGCGAGAAGCTTTTCATTGTTACAAATCGCTTTTAGATCATCAGCAGGGCAGTCGATTTTATGTTCTTTGATCCATTCAGAGATATATTCAAAATTGGGCTGAATGAGTGCTGCGGGCATTTTCTGTCCTTCCCCGATCACCATCATTTGCTCAATAAACAAGGATTGCTTCATTTGGCCTTCAATAAGGGCCGGAGCAATATATTTTCCTCCTGAGGTTTTGAACATTTCTTTCTTGCGATCTGTGATTTTCAAAAATCCATCGGCATCAATTTCTCCAATATCTCCTGTATGGAAATAATCGCCCGACATTACTTCTGCCGTTTTGGCTTCATCTTTATAATAACCCATCATGACGTTGGGTCCTTTACATAAAATTTCACCATCCTCCGCAATCTTCACTTCAACTCCTTTGTTGACACGGCCAACTGTGCCAATCTTGAAGCCATCATTATTTACTTCGTTCATCGAAATCACAGGAGAGGTTTCAGTCAATCCGTACCCCTCTGTGATGGTAATTCCTGCAGCGGTAAACACTTGAGCCAATCGAGGTTGCAAGGGGGCACTCCCTGAGGCTATCAGTTCCAGTTTGCCTCCTAAGGCTTCTTTCCATTTGGAGAAGATCAGCTTGCGTGCAATTTTAAGTTTAAATTCATACCAAGCACCATTTTTACCATAAGGTTGGTATTGCAATCCAAGATCAACAGCCCAGTAGAATAATTTTTGTTTGATTCCATCCAGTTCAGCGCCACGTGCATAAATTTTGTCATATACTTTTTCCAACAAACGAGGAACGGCTGTCATAATATTGGGTTGGGTTTCCTTTAGGTTGTCACTAATGGTTTCCAATGATTCTGCAAAGAAAATACGAACCCCAAAATAATAGTACACATAGAGTGTTGCTCTTTCAAAAATATGACAAACCGGAAGGAAGCTCAATGCTGTAGATTCCCCTGCAACCAGTGGTAAGCGAATGGAAGTGTTAAGGCTGTTAAACACAATATTGTTGTGGGATAGCATTACTCCTTTTGGAACCCCAGTGGTTCCAGAAGTATAGATAATGGTAGCAAGGTCTTCGGCTTTAACCGCATCCTTGTGTTTTTCTATTTCGTCCTGATTGTTTGCCTTGGCACCTTCGTCCAACAAGCTACTCCAATGTGTGCATCCCTTAATTTCATCAAAACAAAAAATACCTTTAAGTCCTTTTATGTTTTTTTGAACTGAAACCAGCTTGTCATAGACCTCTTTGTCAGAAACAAAACAATATTGTGATTCGGAATGATTTAAAATGTATTCATAGTCCTTAGCCGCAATGGTAGGGTAGATGGGGACGTTGATAGCTCCCAGTTGAAGCACACCCATATCTACAATACACCACTCGGTTCGGTTGTTGGTTGATATCATTCCAATTTTATCCCCGGGTTTAACACCCATGGCAATCAGCGCCCCTGTAATCTGGTGGGCTTGTTGATAAAATTCTTCTGATGAGGTTGCTTTCCATTCACCATTCTGCTTGGTGTTTAGTGCATCCGTTAACGGGAGCTTCTCCCGCTGATAGGTCAAAAAATCAAATAATCTAGTAATTTCCATGCCCTTAAAGTACAGAAATTACCGATTTATTAAAAAAGAATGCTAGATTTTATTGAATAACCAATTATGAGCATTCTGGAAAGCGACTGTCCAAGGGCTTACCACATCTTCGGATCGTTCTTTGGGATAATAACCCCAGTTCCATGGAAAAGTGGAGCGCTCCAAGTGAGGCATCATTACCAAATGTCTTCCGTCCTCGCTGCACAACATGGCGGCATTAAAGTCAGAACCATTCGGATTGCCTGGATATTGATCGTACTGATAGGTTGCCGGAATATGATAAGCACTTTTGGCTTTAGGGAAAGAAAATTTTCCTTCACCGTGGGCCGACCAGATTCCCAATCGACTTCCTTCCATTCCCTTTAGCATTACAGACGGAGAAGGTTGAATGTCAACTGCTGAGAAAATACACTCAAACTTACCAGAGTCATTGTGCAACATTTTAGGCTTTTCGTCGTGG
>CALITN010000055.1 GCA_938041595.1 uncultured Flavobacteriaceae bacterium
CATGTGGATTCCCGCAAAAAATACGAGGAAATTGCCCTTCAACTACTGTCATCTCAAGTTGATTTCTTTATTGGTGGTGGTAAAAAGCACTTTACTAGAAGAGAGGATGATAAAAATTTATTGAAAAGCCCTGACAATCCCTATCAAATCGCTGAGAGTCTAGATGAATACATAAGTAGCACTGCCGACAAAATTGGTTTATTAACCTATTATGAAGAACCCCCTAAAAAATCTATGGGACGTAAGCCCGCACTGCCAGATATGCTATCTGCGACCTTGGATAAACTAAGTCAAAGCGGTAAACCCTTTTTCATCATGACCGAAGGCTCACAAATTGACTGGGGTGGACATGCTAATGACGTTCCTTATGTGGTGTCTGAATTTTTAGAATTCAATCAAACCATAGGGGTAGCCTTAGAGTTTGCCAAGAAAAATGGAAATACACTTGTTGTGGTGACTGCTGATCATGAGACAGGAGGCCTTGCACTCACCAAAGGAAATATAAAGAGAAATCAGGTAAATGGTGGCTTTAATACTAAAGGACACAGTGCTACAATGGTTCCTGTATTTAGCTATGGCCCTTCTGCAAAACAATTTGCTGGTATATACGAAAACACGGCCCTTTTCAGTAAATTGAAAACAGCCGTGTCCAAGGAGTAATCTTTTCCCGTATTATTTGGTTCGAACGCCGTCGATAATTTTCTTTTTAAAAGAACGATCATCTTCTAAAACACTGTAAAAGCTGTTGAAGAATTCTTCTGTAGCCTCATACTCTTTTTCATTATCAAAATTCCCTTTGATACTTTGAACAATCGCAGCTAATTCTGGTTTTAAACTCAAGAAATGATCACGCACAGATTGAAGCACATCATCTTCTCGTTTAAATCCACGATAAACACGATCCTTCACTGAGCTAATTCCTAAAGAAGTGTTTACCGTAGCATAACTCGCATCGACCAAGCCAGCCATATCAAAATCATAAGGAAGTGGAATGATTTTTTTATCGATATAGAGCAGTTTTCCATTGTGCTGGTATGCAACAGAAAAATCCGTATTTCCAATCATAAACTGGAAAAATGCATTTTTTACGGAACTATCAGCATCCATCGCAAGGGGATGAATATAACGTTCAAACACTTTTCCTTCAAAACGATCGGCAACCAAATTATCATCCTCAATCAAAAAGCCATCCAAACTATGCTCCTTGATCTTTTTACCCTTTTGCTCCAGCATTGTGATTTTCACTTTGCGTGTTTTAAAGTGATAAGGTGAAATTTTTTCATATAATTTGTATGCCAATAGCTCTTGTTCGATATTGTCATTGTTGTTGGATTCCAACATGCAGGGCAGAACGAGCTTCAATTTTTTGTTCCCTTCAAACAAAGTTCCTTTTGAAAGGGATTTTTTAATTTTCATTTTTACGGGCGGAAAATAGCATTTGGCACGTCGGAAATTACCACGAGCACGGAGTTTCACGGGCAGTAGTTTCCACTCTCCAGCTTCCTTGTATTTCATCTCAACATCAATGTAAGTACTATCATTAGTGTCCTTTCGTAATTCTTTATTAGAGTAACTCAATTGGATTTCAAGAGGACTGGCTTCTTGAAACAATTTGGTTACCAATGCCTCATTTTGAGCAAAGAGACCACTACATACGAGAAATAGCGCAGCGAATACAACTTGTTTTTTCATAATATTAATTATAGTTTTATCCCACTAAATTATAAAAATCACGCATTTGATACGCTATTTATCTATTTTGAATCATCGAACGCTGATCACGATGATCATTTCGTGTACCGTTCCTTACATTTCGTATCACTTTCGAGTGGTCTATAATATTGATCTAACCTTAGTTAGCATTGCTATTATCTTCCCCTTGGTGTTTGCCATTCGAGGAGCATTCAAAAGACGTGAAAAAGCTTTAGAATTTTTATCGCGCTTTCGAAGCGGTCTAAAAACCATCGAGTATTACATCTTAAACGGCAGTAAACTCCCTGATGATTTAAAAGAAAAAGCCAAAGCCCTTTTGGTCACTATCAGTGATGACTTTATGGCATATCTGTCTGGAGACAGCCATGAAACAACCAAAATCGATCAAAATATGGCAACTTTTTTTGATTTCATCCAAGACAACACCGAAATGATCTCGGGTGGTACTCGCCAAAAGATTTTCCGTTTTATGAAGGATGTGCATGAAGGACAAGAAAATCTTATCGCAGTGCACACCCACCGAACGCCTATCAGCTTGAAAGCCTACTGTCTTATTTTTATCTACATTTTTCCTTTGGTTTATACACCCACTATAATCAACAAGATTGGCTTTGATAATCCAGCATGGGTTACCTATTTCATTGTTGCGTTGAGTGAGTTTATTCTCATTTCACTTTACAACATTCAGGATCAAATGGAATATCCCTTTGACGAAGATGGTCTTGACGATATCAAGCTCAATAATTTCAAAATAATTCGATAAAAAAAACCGGAGCTTTCACTCCGGTTTTTTCGTGCGGGTGAAGGGACTCGAACCCCCACGCCGTGAAGCACTAGATCCTAAATCTAGCGTGTCTACCAATTTCACCACACCCGCATAGTGTTGTTTTGATAGTGGGGCAAATATAATCGATTTTTTGAAAAACAAACTGGTTTCTAGACTGCATATTTTAGGTTACTTTTACTCCAAAAGAGATTCCCATGACATTATCAGATCAGCAACAAAAACAACTCAACGAGCTTGTTGAATTTTTAAAAATCCCATCCATTAGTGCCGATTCTAACTACGTTAATGATGTTCGTTTAGCGGCTGAATGGGTCGCTGATTCCCTTCAAAAAGTCGGTTGCCAAGCGGTGGAAGTGATAAATACTCCTGGTCACCCTGTGGTTTATGCTGAATTGATCGTTGACATTAGTCTCCCTACTGTATTGGTCTACGGTCACTATGATGTACAACCGCCAGATCCTTTAGAGTTATGGGATAGTCCTCCTTTTGAGCCAGTCATCAAGACTACTGAAATTCACCCCGAAGGTGCACTCTTTGCAAGAGGTGCTTGTGATGACAAAGGGCAACTTTTTATGCATGTGAAGGCTGTAGAAAATATTTTATCACAGGGAAAACTGGCTTGTAATATCAAGTTTATGATCGAAGGTGAAGAAGAAGTAGGAAGTGATAACTTGGAAAGTTTTATCAAAGGAAATCTCCAAAAACTGAAATGCGACCTTATCCTTATTTCTGATACAGGCATCAACAGTCTTAAAAAACCTGCCATTACAACAGGACTTCGTGGCTTGTCCTATATGGAGGTGACCGTCACGGGACCCAATAGAGACCTACATTCTGGACTTTACGGTGGCACCGTAGCCAACCCAATCAACATCTTATGTGAGATGATTGCTAGTTTGCACGATGAACACTACCAAATCACCATTCCAAATTTTTATGACACTGTAAAAACCTATACTCCCGAAGAGCGCAATGATATTGAAAAAGCCCCAATCGATAATGAGGCTTTTAAAGCCGCATTAGATATAGAGGCGCTTCATGGGGAAGAAGGCTATACCACCCTCGAACGTAAATCAATTCGTCCTACCCTAGATGTCAACGGAATTTGGGGAGGTTATACGGGTGAGGGGGCCAAAACAGTGATCCCCAGCAAAGCCCATGCAAAAATATCCATGCGTTTGGTTCCCAATCAGCAATGGAATCAAATCAGTAAACTATTCGAAACGCATTTTAATTCGATTGCTCCTGCTGGGGTTCGTGTGGAAGTAACCACACATCACGGTGGACAACCCTATGTAACTCCAACCAACACTATTGGCTATCAGGCTGCCAGCAAATCCTACGAATCCGTATTTGGCATTCCTCCTGTTGCATTACGCGATGGGGGAAGCATTCCCATTGTACCCATGTTTGAAGAAGTACTAGGATGCAAAACCATCTTAATGGGCTTTGGGTTAGACAGTGATGCTATTCATTCTCCAAATGAACATTATGGAATTAAAAATTTCTTCTTAGGGATTGAAACTATCAGTCAATTCTACGACCATTATGTTGCGTTATGGAAAGAGCAACGCTAGGAGTCTAAATTGACTAGGAACAAATCCGCGGCAATACCATCTGTCAAAAATCGAGCATGACGGCTCACCAATAAGGTGTCACCATCCCAAAATAAGTTGTTCTGGATCAAATGCTCCTTCACTTGTGTTTCCAAATGATGAGCATAAACCGCTCCAAATTGTTTTTGTATTGCGATTCGATTGACTCCCCAATGAGTCCGTAAGCCTGTCATAATGGTTTCATTGAATACATCTTTTTGGGTAAGAATTTCAGAAGTATTTATCGACTGCCCCGTTGATATCCCTTTCTGATAAAGAGTATTGTTAGACACATTCCAATTCCGATGTTGCTTCCCATCATAAGAATGCGCTCCAGGACCAATTCCCAAATAGGGCTTTCGATTCCAGTAATTCGAGTTGTTAATCGAGAAATAGCCTGGCTGTCCAAAATTTGAAAACTCGTAATTCACAAAGCCTTGTCTCGTCATAGCGTCTAAAAGAAATTCATATTGCTCAGCAACTTCTTCTTCTGGCAATAGCTCAATTTGATCCTTTTTTACTTGATGGGCTAAAGCTGTATTGGGTTCAACTGTTAAGGCATAGGCTGACACATGGGGAACTTCAAAAGATGCTAGGACTTCCAAATTTTCATGCCACTTGCTCAGGGTACTTCCGGGTATTCCATAGATCAAATCCACCGATACATTCTCAAAATACTCTTGGCATTGAGACAATGCAGCCAAGGCTTGTTTTCGGTTGTGAGCCCTATTCATCATTTGCAGATCGGATTCCCAAAATGATTGGACTCCAAGACTCACGCGATTGACTCCTACCT
>CALITN010000056.1 GCA_938041595.1 uncultured Flavobacteriaceae bacterium
TTGAACAATCCAGTCACTACGTTTGCCTTTATTGATCGTTTTTTGGTCTCAGCCGAAGCCTATGGGATTCCAGTCATCTTACTTTTCAATAAAATGGACTCATATAGCAAGGAAGAACGGCTAGCTTTGGAAGAAATGCAGGCTGTTTATGGAGCTATCGGCTACGAGACCCGTTTTATTTCCGCTCTGGCGCAACAAGGCGTGGACGATTTAAAAAAGGCTATGGGAGGAAAAGTCAGTATGTTTTCCGGACATAGTGGCGTAGGGAAATCCACACTAGCCAACGCCATTGCCCCCGATCTGGATCTTAAAACAGCCACTATTTCCAGCAGTCATTCCCAAGGACAACACACGACAACCTTTGCCGAGATGTTTGATTTGGATGCAGATATTCGCATCATAGACACCCCTGGAATTCGCGGATTTGGCGTTGTGGATATGCGTCCCACCGAATTGGCTGATTATTTTTTGGAATTTTTGCCGCTTCAAGAAGGCTGTAAGTTTCACAATTGCTTGCATGTGGAAGAGCCAAAATGTGCCATCAAACAAGCGGTGGCGGATAAACATATAGCCAAAAGCCGCTACGAGAGTTATTTGAAATTGTTAGAAGAAGATACCCCATACCGAAAATAATATGCGCGTAATTGTCCAAAGAGTGAGCGAAGCCAGCGTAAGTGTTGACCATCAGGTGGTGGGGAGTATCCAGCAAGGATTTTTGATTTTGTTGGGTATTGGAACGGATGACACCGAAGCCGATGCCGATTGGTTGCTACAGAAAATTGTGGGTCTCCGGATATTCAATGATACTGAAGGTGTCATGAATCGGTCCCTTATTGATGTTGATGGTGAGGTTTTACTGATTTCTCAATTTACCCTAATGGCCGCAACTAAAAAGGGCAATCGTCCGTCTTATATCAAAGCGGCTCGACCCGAACAAGCCCTTCTGTTGTATGAATATTGTATTGATAAGTTGGAACATCTTTTAGGTCAAAAGATTGCATCGGGAATTTTTGGAGCAGACATGAAAGTGCATTTAATCAACGACGGCCCAGTGACGATTCCAATAGATTCTAAAAATAGGGAGTAATCAATAGCGTGTTACCTCTGCTTCTAAAGCAATACCAAAAGTAGTTTTCACAGCCTCTTGAATTTCTTGTGCCAAAGCCCATATTTCGGCTCCTGATGCGTTGGCATAGTTGACTAATACCAAAGCTTGATTGGGGTGTACGCCCGCGTCGCCTCTACGAATGCCTTTAAACCCAAGTTGATCGATCAGCCAAGCCGCTGGTATTTTCACTCCTGAATCTGCTGCATAGGAGGGCAGATTGGGATATTTCTCTTGAAGTGCCAAAAAAACGGATTGGGAAACAATAGGGTTTTTGAAAAAACTCCCACAATTACCGATTTCTTTGGGGTCTGGGAGTTTGCGTTGCCGAATTCGAATCACCGCTTGTGCCACTTCCTGAATCGTTTGATCGCGCGTTGCCAATTCCTGCGCCAAGGCTCCGTAGGAAGTGTGCAAAGAATGTGGGGCTTTGGACAGGCGAAACCGAACCGAAGTAATCACCACTTGGTCTTTGAGTTTATTTTTGAAAATAGAGTCGCGATATCCCAATCGACAGGCTGCAGTGCTAAGGCTGTCTTCTTTTAAATTGTTCCGATGGAGCAGCGTACAGCTTTCCATTACGTCTTTGAGTTCTACTCCATAGGCACCTATATTTTGAATGGGAGCCGTGCCGACATTCCCTGGGATCAAGGCTAAATTTTCTACTCCACCCAGATCGTTTTTAAGTGTCCATAAAACAAAATCATGCCAGTTTTCACCGGCTTGTACATCTACCAGAACCTCTTTCTCAGTAGTTTCAATGGTTGTGATTCCTTTTAGATTCAAATGAATGGTACGACCCTCAAAATCTTTGGTCCACAACATATTGCTTCCTCCACCTAGCAATCTGATTTTCTGAGGGGGAATACCCTCTAGAGCTTCTTTGAGCTCTGCGATAGATTGTACAGAGACAAACTCTGCGGAACGAGCTGCAATATTGAAGGTGGTGTAAGGGCGGATAGAGTGCTGGTATAGAATTGCTTTCATGCCCCTCTAAGATACGAACTCCCTAAGAATTTTGGTATAGACCTAGTGCTTTCTCTAAAATATTGGCTGCCCGAGTAAGCTTTTCTTCGTTGAGTACAAAAGCGATACGCACTTGGTCTTTCCCGAGATTCTCGGAGGAATAAAAACCGGCTGCAGGGGCCAACATAACGGTTTGGTTTTGGTCCGAAAAGTCTTCCAAAAGAAAACGAGAAAAATCTTCCGCATCCGATACAGGAAGTTTGGCGATGCAATAAAAAGCACCTTTGGGTTTGGAAACTTCCACACCAGGAATCTTTTCCAGCACCTCAATTAAGGTGGCGCGACGACGTCGGTATTCCTCTTTTACCCCCTCTAAATAGGACGCAGGGGCTTCTAAGGCAGCTTCACTTGCCATGAGTGCCAAGGTGGCAGGAGACAACCGCAAATGAGCGAAGTTCATAGCTGTTTTTAACAACTGTTTGTTTTTGGAAATCATACAGCCCACACGTGCCCCACACAAACTATAGCGTTTGGATACCGAATCAATCATGATGGCGTGTTCGCTCCATGCCGGATTTTGAAGCACAGAATAGTGCTTTTCATCTCCGTAGATAAATTCTCGATAGACTTCATCCACAATCAAAAAAAGATCGTGTTTTAAAGCCAGATTCCCCAAAATGGTCAATTCTTCTTGGGTGTACAAGTAGCCCGTAGGATTGCTGGGGTTGCAAATCAAGATGGCTTTAGTTTTGTTCGTGATATGCGCTTCCAATTTTTCCATATGGGGTAGTTTGAACTGTTCTTCAAACTCTGACACCACGGGAACAACCCTTACATTAGCTGCAGACGCAAAACCGTTATAATTGGCATAGAAAGGCTCTGGAATGATAACTTCTTCATCAGGGTCGCAGATAACATTCAAAGTAAAAGAAATGGCCTCACTGGCTCCCGTTGTAACGATGATATCATCAGCTTCGAGCGCAATCTCATGCTGGGCATAATAGGCGCAAAGTTTTTCACGATAAGCCTTTGAACCCTGTGAGGTTCCATAGGGTAACAATTTCAAGTCCTGTTCTCGAACAACTCTCATCGCTTGCTCAGGAGCTGGGATGTCGGGTTGTCCAATGTTCAAATGTAGTACCTCCACACCTTGTTCTTTT
>CALITN010000057.1 GCA_938041595.1 uncultured Flavobacteriaceae bacterium
ATACTAAGAATGCAGCTACAGAAAACAAAGCTCTTGCAGAATCGACAGAATACGAAATACAACTCAACACAAAGTACAACACTCTCAAACTTGAACTGGCGCAACTTCAAAAAGCATTGGATTACTATGAAAAAGAAGGACAATCCCTTTCCGAAGAAATACTCAAAACAGCAACGAGTAGTTTTAGAAACGGAGAAATTGATTCCTACCAATATACCCAAAGCGTGGAAAGTGCTTATGATATACAATTGATCTATCTAGATACGCTCAACGCATACAACAAAACCATCATTGCCATTAACTACCTAACTCTATAAATACAACGCTATGAAACGAGATCTCTATAAGTCATTACTATTTAGCCTCGCACTGGTCTTATTTGGTAGCTGTGGCGATACTAAGAAAGCAGCTACAGAAAACAAAACGAGCGATCCGTTGATCCAAGTTACCCAAGCACAATTCACACAAGGGAAAATGCTGTTGGGGAGTTTTGAAGAAAAAGTGTTCTCCAAAACCATTGCGGCAAACGGTACGATTGATGTGCCACCGGAAAACAGAGCGGTTGTCAATGCCTCCATGGGTGGCTATATCAAAAAAACACCGCTGATTATTGGTCATACGGTCACCAAAGGGCAGTTACTGCTTACGATTGAAAACCCTGCGTTTATTGTGCTCCAGCAGCAGTATATGGAGGTGAATGCGCAACTCGCCTATTTGAAAGCAGCATACCAGCGTCAAACTCAAATGAAAGCAGAAAATATAAGTTCACAAAAAAGCTTTTTAAAAGCTGAAAGCGAATACCAAACAGCCGTGGCTCGGCATATCAGTTTGGATAAACAGTTGCGAATGCTGAATATATCACCCAAAAGTGTGCGCCAGGGAAATATGAGTGCTATAGCTCGGATCTATGCGCCTATTGCGGGAAGCATTACAAAAGTAAATGTGACCAAGGGTTCCTATGTTTCCCCCGCTACGGAGATTTTAGAGATCATAGACAATGACCATATTCATTTGGAACTTTCAGTTTATGAAAAGGACATCATGAAGGTCAAAGAAGGACAAAAAATTGAATTTAATATCCCCGAAGCATCATCAGAAACCTATACCGCAACAGTACATTTGATAGGAACAACAATCGAGCAAAACAGAACCGTTAAGGTGCACGGGCATCCCAAAGTGACTTCTGAAAACAATTTCTTAACAGGCATGTTTGTAGAAGCAAACATAATCACCGAATCCACTATTGAAAAGGCGATTCCAAATGAGGCCATCATAGAAATTGATGATGTAGCTTATGTTTTAATACTGGATAAAAAGGACGCAAACAACTACTTCTTTAAACAAATTGAAGTAACCGTTAAAGAAAGTTATAAGGGTTATTCAACCCTTGAAAGCAAAAATAATTTTCAGCCCGATACCCAATTTTTAACCAAAGGAGTCTTTAGCTTACTAGGGGAATAATGATCCTACGCTGAGTTCCGACTCGCATTGATATTTCCAAACAATGAACGGGTAACCATTTTTTCAAAAAGTGCCAGATCTTTGGAATTCTTTCCTTGGGCTTTAGCCGTTTGAATTTGTTGTAAGGCGTATTGCTGAATGGTCAATAATGGCTGTACAATCTCTTCTCGAACTTTAATGGAGGCCTTACCAGCCTTTTCGTCTTCCATCAGGGTATCCATCCCTGTCAACTCCAAAACCAGCTTTTTTGTCAATTGGAATTCTTCATGAATCTGTGTCCAAAAAGTGCCAAACTGCGAATCCTCCGCCATATAGGCCGTCAGTTGGAAGAAGGATTTTGTCATGCTCATCATACTATTGGCAATAAGCGTTCGGAAAAAACGAGAATTTTGATAGAGCTGGACGGCACGCTCAAATTCATTGGCAGATTTTAATTCCTGCAAGGCCGTACCCACTCCGTAAAAGCCGGGTACGTTTTGTTTGGATTGGCTCCATCCCCCAACAAAGGGAATAGCTCGCAGGTCTTCGAACACCAAAGCATCGCTCTTTCCACGCTTGGCCGGACGGCTTCCAATATTCGTTTTAGCGTAATAAGGCAAGGTGGTCATTTTCTCTAAATATGGCACAAATTGCGGATGTGACTTAAACGCTTGGTAGGCCTTATAACCACTCTGGGCCAATTGCTCTAGAGTCGCTCGATCATCATCAGAAAGGGTGCTGTTTTCGGAAGCAAACACCTGATTTTCGATCCCAGAACTCAACAACTGTTCCAAGTTGAATTGACAAGAATCGAGGGTTCCGAAATTGGAACTAATGGTCTGCCCTTGGATTGTTAGCTGAATATCATCCGACTGAATCAAATCCCCCATAGAGGCGTAAAACTTGTGGGTGTTTCCGCCACCACGAGCCGGAGGGCCTCCTCGTCCGTCAAAAAAGGCTACGTTTAGATCAAAACTTTTGGACAATTGACTCAATACTTCCTTGGCTTTATAGATACTCCAGTTGGCCATAAAATAACCGCCGTCTTTGGTTCCATCGGAAAAACCAAGCATGATGGTCTGTTTGTCTCCACGACGCTTGAGGTGGGCGCGGTATTCCGGATTACTATACAGGGTTCGCATCACAGCTTCTGCTGCTTCTAGATCGGGAATGGTTTCGAATAAAGGTATAATATCCACCGAAGGGTTTTCCCAATCACACAGGCGAAAAAATGCAAATAGCTGCAAGACATTTTCCACTGATTGACAGTTACTGATAATGTAACGATTACAGCCTTTTTCCCCATTTTTAGCCTGAATAGCTTTCATCGCATGAATACTTTCGAGGGTATTGTATGCAATACTGTCTTTTTCTAAAATCTCCGTGGGATAATTGCCCTGAACTTGTAATAAGGCCTCATGTCGGGCTGTCGGATCCATTTGGGAGTATCCTTCTGGGTAATGAGTGATATGCTTTGCTGCTTCGGGTTGTGACAATAGTGTTTCAAATACGCCGTTGTGTACTCGAGAGTCCTGTCGGATATCCAAGCTGGCAAAATGAAACCCGAAAAGCTTGATCTTGTTGATCATATCCCCTACCTCATGACTGTATATTCCATTGTGTTCTGACTCGAGAGTGGCTTTGACGGCATGCAACTCTGTGAGTAAAAATGCCGTGCTGATCACAGGTTCTTTCTTTGGGTAAAATAATTCCTCAAGCAATAAATCCGCTAGTTTGCTGATGGTTTCATCTACTTGATCAAAAGTAATTTTCCGTTTGAGTTTGCGAATGTCACGGTAGTAATTGCGCAAAATAGAAAACCGAAGGGAATCAGCGGTTTTTCGGGTAATGTCCGGCGTTACAAAGGGATTGCCATCACGATCACCCCCTGGCCAAAAGCCAAAATCAAATATAGAATTGTCTATCGAACGGCCTTCAAAAATATTTTGATCCAAATAGTTATAGATCGTACTGGCAGACTGATAGAATACATTTTCAAGGTACCAAATCAAACTAATCGCCTCATCCAGTGGAGTGGGCTTTTGTTTGTTGTAAAAACGAGTTTTACCCAATTGACACAATAGTGTTTTGATGCGACTCAAATCGTCGACTTGAATGGCTTCCGAGAGTTCATTGATAATTCCCAATACACTCCCTGGATAAAATTGTGTGGGGTGTGCCGTAAGTACGATCCGAACGCGGAAACGATTCAGATAATCAATCAAAGCGTCCTGTTTTTGTTTGGAGGTCGCTTCTTCTTTAATATTTCGAATAGTTCCCCGCCCGTGCATATTATTGACATACGCATACCCAGCATCTTCTATAGCATCAAAAAGAACTACTTGGCGTTCAATGTATTGAATAAATTGGAATAGCAAATCATTTTGCTCCTTTGGCGGGAATTCGGGAAGGTATTTGTCAAAAAAGTACCCTACAATATCCTCTGGAGATTTATTTTCTGCATAGGAATCTTTACAGATATTGGCAAAGAGTGGTAGGTAAAGTCCCGTTTTTTTAATGCTTTCAAAAGGGAGCGTTAGAAATAGGTTGTTGTAAATCTGAAATTTTGAGAGTACCCGTTCGTTAAAACGGTCAATTTTGGGGATTCTAGCCATTGCGGTTAGTCTAATTCGTTAAAAATATGGTGCATTAAGCGTCGCTTATCATTGATACTTTCTTCCATGGAAATCATGGTTTCTGTTCGAGCTACACCATCCACGTCATCAATGGAAAAGATGATGCTTTTGGCATGAGAGGTATCACGAGCACGTACTTTACAGAAAATATTGAATTTTCCAGTAGTAATGTGTGCTACGGTAACAAAGGGAATGGCTGTTAGAGCATCTAAAACGTTTTGTGTTTGACTGGTTTTGTCTAAAAAGATTCCAACATAGGCGATAAAAGAATAGCCCAGCTTTACATAGTCAAGATTCAAGGAAGAGCCTTTGATAATTCCTGCTTCTTCCATTTTTTTGACGCGCACATGCACCGTACCAGCGGAAATTAATAAACGTTTTGAGATGTCCGTAAAAGGGACACGGGTGTTTTCGATTAGTATGTCAAGGATCTGATGATCAACATCATCCAATTTTATTGAGTTCATAACAATTCATTTTGAATGCAAAAGTGCGGATAAAATTCAGTATTCGCAACGATTCAAAGAATATGATGTCAAATTTTCATCAAATTGTTATATTTTTCAAAAAATCTACCGCATTACCCTCCTTAAATGGCCAAAAAGTTGATTTTTCTTCATTTTGAAGTGTTAAATAACGATGCCCTCGGAGTGCCAAATTGAGACCATAGCTGTGAAAAACAGGAACCAAAAGAAGTTCCCCCCCCTCCAGACGTTCTTCATACTGTACTGCTACCTGTTGATTCGTATAGTTTATTCCATCAATCTGCAGCGAAACATCCGTAACAATCAAATCCACGTA
>CALITN010000058.1 GCA_938041595.1 uncultured Flavobacteriaceae bacterium
TTTTGGGTTCATACACCCCATTATTTAAGTATTCTACCACAGCATCGTTGCGGTTGTTAGCCGCAATAAAATGATCAATGGGCAATCCCATTTGTTGTGCCATCATCCCTGCACAGATATTTCCAAAATTTCCACTGGGAACAGAGAATACTAGTTTTTCACTACGCTGCTGAAGTTGACGTACTGCAATGAAATAATAAAACATTTGTGGCAACCATCGGGCTACATTGATGGAGTTGGCGGAGGTGAGCGGGCATACTTCTTTGATCTGATCATCTAAAAAAGCGGTTTTTACCATGTCTTGGCAATCGTCAAAGACACCATCGACTTCAAGAGCTGTAATGTTTTGCCCCAGGGCAGTCAATTGCTTTTCTTGAATAGCACTTACTTTTCCTTTGGGATATAAAATAACAACATCAATTCCTTCGACACCTAAAAAACCATCGGCAACTGCGCCTCCAGTATCGCCCGAGGTGGCTACTAGAACAGTTACTTTTTGCTCTTGATTTTGATGATTAAAATATCCCAAACAACGAGCCATAAAGCGAGCCCCAACATCTTTAAAGGCTAGGGTGGGGCCATGAAAAAGTTCTAGAGCTCCGATTTGCTCTGTGATAGGGGTAACAGGAAACTCAAAATTTAGTGTTTCACTGACAATTTCATATAGTTTTTTCTCGGAAATGGAACCCCCCACATAGGGATGAATAGCACGAAAACAAATATCTTCTATATGGTGATCCGATAGTTTTTCCATCCATTTTGGATCTAATTTTGGAATGCTTTCAGGAAAGTATAATCCACGATCTGGTGCGAGTCCAGAACGAACAGCTGTTGCAAAGTCAGTAGGAATAGAGTTGTGATTGAGACTAAAGTATTTCATGGGATTTTATTGTAATAGTGCCTTGGGTATTGATAGGTGAAACAAAAGTTTCAAATATAGTGCCAGATGATTTTAATATTTCACCCATGGCTTGGGTAGCTGCTTCCGCATTTTCTTTTCCCTTGCAAAGGGCAAAGACAGAGGGGCCGGCACCTGAAATTCCAGCGCCAAGGGCATTGGCATTGATAGCTGCTTGCTTCAGGGCGTTATAATTAGGAATAAGTGGGGCTCGCTTGGGCTCGACCAGTATATCCACCAAGCTTCTAGAGATCAAGTCATAATCGGCAGTATGCAACCCACTAATCAAAGCTCCAAGATTGGCTGATTGCTGAATACTGTCTTTAAAACGTACTTCGGTACTGAGTACGCCGCGCGCTTCTGCTGTTTTCAACTCTACCAAGGGATGAATGACTGCCGCGTAAAGATCTGAAGGAGTTGGGATTGAAATAATATCCATGGGTTGCAATGACCGAACAAGGGTAAATCCTCCCAAAAGGGCTGGCGCAATATTGTCTGCATGAGCCGCTTGACTGGCAAGCATTTCCCCTTCTAGGGCAAAGGGTAGAAGTTCCTTTTTGGAGAGTCCTAAGCCCATCAATTCGTTGAGGGCATACACTACTCCAACAGCACTGGCTGAGCTACTTCCAATACCACTTCCCGGCTTGATACCTTTGGTAAGAGTTATCGAAAAACCACAGTCGGAGGGGTGTTGCTTTAGAAGTGCCAAAGCAGCCACACCAGCAACGTTTTTTTGAGGATCTAAGGGAAGTTCTTGTCCAATGATTTCTTTAAAACGAATTCCCGGTTCTTCTGTTTTTTCAATGTAAAATTCGTCCCCGACACCGTCAAGACAAAATCCCAAGATGTCAAAACCGCAGGATACATTGGCTACACTAGCCGGGGCAAAAACAGTGATTGCTTCCATATTTATTGTTTTCCGATTCGGATGATGTCTGCAAAAATTCCGGAAGCTGTAACGGCAGCTCCAGCCCCAGCCCCTTTGACAATAAGCGGTTGCTGGGAATAACGGTTGGTGTAAAACAAAATAATATTGTCACTGCCTTCCAAATTATAAAAATCATGGCCTTCGGGTATGTGTTGAAGCCCAACCGAAGCTTTGCCATTTTCGAGCTGTGCTACATACTTGAGTTTGGAGTTGTCCTTTTGTGCGGCATTGAGCAGGCCTTCGAAATGACTTTGATGTTGCTCTAAACTTTTGAAGAAAGAATTATTATCGGGAGTATCAAGACATGCAAGGGGAAGGAAGGAATTGTTTTCGATGTCTTCAAGCTCAATGTTCATACCACTTTCACGAGCTAGAATCAATATCTTACGGGCTACATCTACACCGCTGAGATCAATCTTTGGATCGGGTTCTGTATATCCTTCTTCCATGGCACGCTTCACTACAGAGACGAAAGAGGTATCGTTGGTATAGTTGTTAAATACAAAATTGAGACTACCCGAAAGTACAGCTTGAATTTTCACTACTTGGTCTCCAGAAGCAATTAGGTTGTTGAGGGTGTCAATGATTGGTAATCCAGCACCAACATTGGTTTCAAAAAGAAAGGAACTTCCAAATTGACGTGCTGTTTTCTTAAGATTTTGATAGTTTTCGAACTGATCTGCGCAGGCGATTTTATTGCAGGTAACAACCCCCATACTATTGGCTAGGTATTGTCCATATTCCATGGCAATGTGCTCACTAGCGGTGTTGTCTATGAAAATGCTATTTCTTAGGTTGAGAGCTTTGGCATGCTCAAAAAAAGCCTCACGGTCGGCAGGGATGGAATTGTTTTCTAGCGTATCTTTCCAATTTGAAAGTTCAATAGGGTGCTCACTAAGTAGCATTTTGCGAGAATTGGAAAGAGCCATAATGCGGATTTTTAATCGCAAGTTGCTTTCCAGATAGTCTTTTTGCTGGGCGATTTGCTCCAATAGTTTTCCGCCAACATTTCCAACACCTGTAATAAA
>CALITN010000059.1 GCA_938041595.1 uncultured Flavobacteriaceae bacterium
TATATATAGTCAACGTGCATCCAATGAAAAATGACTAAAGGAATGGAAGAGAACGAAACTACAATGAAATGGAAGCCACGATATAAAATGGATCAAAACGCAATTTACACGCAATCGTTTTACTCCATATAAAAAGCAAAAGCCTCTGGAAAGAGTGCGCTAGGTACCTGCACATCAAGTTTTGGTTTTCCAATGGCTTCTAGAAGCATAAAGTTAACCTGTCCATGGCTATTTTTCTTATCAAAGATGAGCAGTTCAAGGATTTTCTTTTGGGCGGTCGGTGAAAATTCTTCTTTATCAAAAATGGAAAGAAACACCTTTTTGATCGTTTCGGCCACACTCATGGGCATCCCACAAAGAGAAACAGAAAGATAGGCTTCTAAGACCATTCCAACGGCAATGGCTTCCCCGTGTAGCAAGGTTTTTTGATCTGGACTTTGCAAGGCGTAGGATTCCACCGCATGGCCTAGAGTATGGCCAAAATTCAAAATTTTGCGCCAACCTTGTTCTGTAGGGTCTTCTTTGACCACTTCGTTTTTAATTCCTACGGAATGGTGAATGGTAGGCAAGAGGCTCTCTGTGGTGAACTGGCTATAATCGGCCAATTGTTCCCAATAGGCGGGATCTGCTATCAGTCCGTGCTTTAGCATTTCGGCATAACCACTGCGAAACTGCTCCTTGGGTAGTGTTCCCAAAAACGAATCGGAAACCCATACCAGTTGCGGTTGCTGAATCACCCCGATTTGGTTTTTAAGAACTCCTAAGTCAACTCCTGTTTTGCCTCCTACAGAAGCGTCAACCATCGCTAGGAGTGAGGTAGGGATATTGATAAAGTCAATACCTCTTTTAAAAGTAGAAGCCACAAAACCCCCTAGGTCGGTCACCACGCCACCCCCGAGGTTTATCATTACACTTTTTCGATCGGCTCCATTTTCGGAGAGTGTTTCCCAAACCCCCATACAGGTCTCGATATGCTTATGTTCTTCTCCCGCTTCTATTTCGATAATATCAACGGTTCGATCGGTTTCCAAAACCTCCAAAAGCAACGGCAAACAATCGGGGTGCGTATTGGAATCCACCAAAATAAAAAGGGACGAGTAATGCGCCTGTTTCAGGAGTTGATTAAGACTTTCGACTCCGGCGTCACCGAAGACCACTTCGTAGTCGAGGGAGGGGATGGGTGCTAGTGTGCTCATTGGATACAAAAATAGCAGTTTCCTTGGTACTTCGTGTATTTTTTTCAACACAGAACTAATGCCGTGTTTGGAATCTATCAAGGGTTAAAAATCGAATAGGTTTTATATCTTCGATGTGCCATTCACTTAAAAATTGATACCACTATGAATAGCGGTTTTTTTGAGAATACCCAAGTCGCGTACCGGTTAAAATCGGATTTTGAATTGAAACGCGCCTACTGGTTGTTTCGTCTAGTGCAAAGCCGGAGTTTTGTTAAGCTTGGCAAAGCCCTGACTCATTTGGCTATAAAGTTGCGTTTGCCTGTTGAAGGCTTGATTAAAGCCACTGTTTTTAATCAGTTTTGCTCCGGTACTTCTGCTCAGGGATCCCAGTCAGTGGTCAATCGTCTGGGAAAATTAAACATCGCTTCTGTATTGGCGTATTCAGTGGAAGGCACTGCTTCCGAAGAAGGCTTTGAAGCCTCTTTAGAGAAAACTCTTGCCACACTAGAAGCACAAGCCGGGAGTCCGCATCATCCCTATGGGGTTTTTAAACCTACGGCCATAGGCGCCTTGGCACTTTTTGAAAAGGTATCAGCCGAAGTTCCTTTAAGCTCGGAGGAAACAGCAGCATGGAAACGAGTAGAACAACGATTTGACAAACTATGCCGATCGTCTGTTGATTGGAAAATGAAACTCTTTGTGGATGCCGAGGAAAGCTGGATTCAACCTGCCATTGATCGTTTAACGGAGGCAGCTATGATTCGATACAACCCAAAGCAATTGTGGATTGTGACTACTGTACAAATGTACCGCCACGACCGAATGGCCTATTTAGAATCCTTGGTCGCTAAGGCTCATAAAGAAAATTTTCAAGTGGGTGTTAAGTTGGTGCGTGGGGCCTATATTGAAAAAGAAACCGCACGCGCGAACGCGCTCGGGTATCACAATCCGATTTGTAAAAGTAAAGCCGCGACAGACCTCAATTTTGATGCCGGGGTGGCCTATTTAGTTGACAATTTGGACCGTTGCACCTTGTTTATGGGTAGCCATAATGAAAAGAGTATTGCAGGCCTAATGCGTATTTTAAAAGATAAGAAAATTCCTAATGACCATCCGAATATTTGGTTTGGACAATTGTATGGAATGAGCGATCATTTGTCTTTTAACCTCGCCAAGGCAGGGTATAACGTCGCCAAATACATTCCTTTTGGTCCGGTTCGGGAGGTGTTGCCCTATTTGATTCGTCGGGCGGAGGAAAACACTTCTGTTGCCGGACAGTCCTCGCGGGAGTTGGAGATGATTGAAAAAGAATTAAAACGCCGTCGTTCTAAGGTTGCTGGAGCCGCGTAACGATAAGTGTGTCACTGCAATTTTCGAGGTCGATCCAATAGATTTTGTCTTGATAGCTGCTTTGTATCCGATAGAGCTTGCAGCCTTCCCGTTGCGTATCGCTGGCTGAAAAATCGACTTTAGAACGTTGGAGCATTTCGGAAAATCGTGTAGAATCCAAGGCTTTTCCCTTCCATGCAACCGTACTGTCAATAACCACCCGCTTCTTTTTTAAATCGGCCAATACACGGGCATTGGGGCCGTAGTTGCAGCTTGTTTTTTTTCCACTAAAGACAAAGCTGACAATCACCATTCCCAGCGATAATCCTACCAAATAATAACCAATACGGTAAAGAAGTTTCATGCGTCGAATATAAGTTTACGAGTGTCGGCACCCAAAGGTTCTATATGGATTTGATGAAAAGCCTCGGGCAGGAGGGGGCGGATGCGTTCGGGCCATTCGATCATACAACGCGCTCCCGAATCCAAATATTCCTCAATACCAATATCCAAGGCTTCTTCCAAGCTATTGAGTCGATACAGATCAAAATGATACAATGCATTTCCATTGGAATCTTCATAGCTATTCACCAAGGAAAAAGTGGGACTGGATACGGCTTGCGGAACCCCTAATTCAGCACATAGTGCTTTGATTAGTGTGGTTTTCCCAGCTCCCATGGGAGCTTCCAATAAAAGTATGGGATGCTTCCATTGGGCAATAATCTGTTGAGCGATAGGTTTTAGTTCCGAAAGTGCATAGGCTGTTTCCACCGCGCAAAGGTATTAGCTTTTGGGTGTCATTGCAACAAAGGGGATGATCATTTCTTCCAATGAAATACCGCCGTGCTGAAAACTGTTTTGAAAGAGTTTGGCAAAGTGGTTATAATTCTTGGGATAAAGGAAATAGGCATCTTCTTTGGCAAATACAAATTGGTGGTTAAAAGACAAACGGGGGAG
>CALITN010000060.1 GCA_938041595.1 uncultured Flavobacteriaceae bacterium
TTCATTTTTAAACTTGTATTTATCGCCACTTAAGAAGATGTTAAGTTAAGGTTATTTGATTTGATTTACTTAACAAAAAGTTAGTGTTTTTGCCTTTAGAGTTAACATATAACTAAAGAAAAAAACGTGAACGTCCTCTAGATTTGTGACATAAATAATTTAAACCCTACAAAATGAAAAATCTAAAAATCTCATTCGTAACATTATTGGTGCTAACTTTATTTTTACGCTGTTCAGATGACGACCCTGTAATTGAATATGTAGAAGTAGAGGTCCCTGGTGAAACAGTGACAGTTGTTCAAACAGAAACAGTAACAGTTGTTGAAACACCCATTACTAATACTATTGGATCAGATGGAGGAATAACTAAAATTAGTGAAGACCAAACTTGGTCTAATGACCAAATTCATATCATTCGTGGTAAAGTAGTAATTATGTCTGGTAGTACCTTGACTGTAGAGGCGGGTACAATTATTAAAGCGGGAGAAGGCCAAGACAATGATGCGACGGCATTAGTAATCGCTAGAGGAGCGACCATAAATATGAATGGCACAGCAGACAACCCAATTATTATGACTGATATAAATGATAATATTGATTACGGATCACCATCTACAAACCGAAATGCTTTGGATCGTGGTAAATGGGGTGGATTGATTATCCTTGGAAAAGCTCAAATCTCAGATGCTGTGGACGAAAAACTAATTGAAGGGGTTTTAGCTATCGAAGGAGAAGATTGGAATTTCTATGGAGGTACAGATAATACTGATAATTCTGGAAGCATATCCTACGTATCTATTCGTCACTCTGGAACTCAAGTCGCTCCGGATGTAGAACTACAGGGATTGACATTAGGTGGTGTTGGGAACGGAACAACGATCGAAAATGTAGAAATTGTTGCTAGTAAAGATGACGGTGTCGAATTTTTTGGAGGTACGGTTGATGTTACTAACCTTTTAATCTGGAATCAGTTTGATGATGGGATAGATATTGACATGGCTTACAGCGGTACTATCAACAATGCTATTGTAGAATACGCAGCTGACTCAGATGGTGCTTTTGAAATCGATGGAGCTAAAGATATCAGCTATGAAGCACAAAACACCATATCGGGATTGACTGTTTATGGTCGTTTCACTGATGAAGCTTCTGATAGCGATCAACTGGGACGAGTACGAGAAAATATTCAGATTAAAATGATAGATGTACTTTATAAAGGAACTGCTGCAGAAGTCTCTAAATTTGAAAAATTTGGAGACAACAATGGCAATTACAAAAACATAATAACTCCGCGTACTTTTGGAACCGACCCTGATGGATCAGAGGATATTATATTTAGTGATTTCTATTTTGACGGGACTTTTGACCAGGCAACTATAGTAGGACCCAATACTGAGAATTCAAATAATGCTCGTGACATCAATTCTACATTTGGTAATTGGGCCATTATTGGAACAACACCAGATGATGACCAAGGAGCAGATGAGTCTGTTTTTGCATGGACCTTGTGGGCACAAAGTAACTAGTGTTACTTAAACTTTATTTAACATAAGGGTTTGTTTCTGTTTACATTGGAAGCAAACCCTTTGTGTATTTTCGCGGAATGAAAAAGTATTTTTCGGATTTACTACTTTTATTACCCCTTTTTGCCTTTTCACAAGGCGTTATCGAAGGAAAAATTATCGATGGAGAATTTAATGATATCCTTCCCTTTGCCAACATACAGTTAAAGCAAATCAGTCCTTCTGAAAGTGTAGATGGAACCACCTCAGATTTTGATGGGAAGTTTCTTTTTGAAGAGCTGGCCGAAGGGCAATACGAATTGGAAGTTTCTTTCGTTGGATACAACACTAAAAAAATTACCGGTATCAACATAGCAGAGGATTCACAAAGTCAGCTTTTTGAAATTACCTTGGACGCTTCTTCTTCCGAATTGGAAGAAGTTGTAGTTACTTCTTCCGCAAAAAACAATACTGCAAACGCGGTTTTAAACATCCAAAAAAGATCTGCTGTGCTTTTAGATGGTTTGTCTCTTCAAACTATTCGAAAGGCCGGAGACAATGATATTGCCTCAGCAATCAAACGAGTGCCTGGAATTTCTATTGAAGGAGGAAAATACGTCTATGTAAGAGGGCTCGGTGACCGCTATTCCAAAACTACCATGAACGGAATGGAAGTTCCTGGTCTAGATCCAGACAAAAACACCTTACAACTGGATATTTTCCCAACCAACCTAATCGAAAATATTCAAGTTGTCAAATCAGCTTCTGCCAAACAAGATGCTGACTTTACGGGGGGAATCGTCAATATTGAATTAAAAGACTTCGCCAATACCCCAGAATACAACTTCAGCTTTGGAATGTCCTACAACCCCAAAATGCACTTCCAAGACAACTATATCTATGATGCGCCAAGCAAGACAGACTTCTTGGGTTACGACTACGGAGACCGAAAGCTTCGGATTGCACGAAGAGCATCCCTACCCGAGCCAGCCCGTGACAGGCCCACAACCAGCCTTATCAACAACTACACCCAATTACTCGATAAAAACTTGGAGCCTATCACAGGAACAAGTTTTATGAACTACAATTTCGGGTTTTCTACTAGCAATAGCTTTGAATTGGACAATGGAAAAAAGTTTGGTTACATCGGGAGCATCAATTACCGGAGTAACACCACCTTCTTAGATGATTTCCTAAACAGCACCTATATCTTTAATCAAAACGGGTTTTCCCTTAATAGTCAGAACGACGGACTCTTAGGGGCTGAAGAAAAGTTTGTAAATGTTCTCACTGGTGTTACCTATAGCGGAGATAATTCCAAATACAAATTGAATTTTTTGTGGATTCAAAATGGTGTATCCAATGTTAGACAGGGTGGTTTTTCAGAGTTTGTTTCTGATGATTTTTTTGGCCTTGGAAACTTTATCACCTATACCCAGAGAACCATCTTATCCGTTCCTTTTGCTGCTAAATACAATCTGAACGAGGGTAACAGTAGTTTAGAAATCAAAGCCAACGCAACCAAAGCTTTGGTCTATGACAAAGATTTTAAAATCACCGTTTTTGAAATTCTTGATGGTGATCGCTATGCGCTGTCTCCCAACGGTGCTGGACTACCTCAACGAATTTGGAGAGACTTAGATGAAGATGTTATCAATGCCAAAGTTGACTATTCCACTAAATTTTCTATCAATGACAGTGAAGTAAAACTTGATGTTGGGGCTGCTTACTTGTTTAAGAATCGTGTTTTTGGGACAGATTATTACACTATAAACCATATTGGCTCTACGCTCTATCTAAACGGCCAAGCCAATCAATTACTTCAGAATGACAATTTGTGGACTTTTGACGGTGGTAGTGGTGCGTATATCTCCGGAAGTTTTCAGGAAGAGAATCAATTTGACTCGGATATCAACAAAACCAGTGCTTATGTTTCTGGAGAAGTTAATCTGAACGAAAAAATCAAAGGAATTGTAGGCTTACGATTTGAAAACTACAAATTGATCTATACGGGACAATCCTTGAGTCAAACAGTTTATGAAAAAGCAGAATTCTTGAATCGTTCTGACTTTTTCCCTTCGCTAAACTTGATCTACTCCCTTAGTGATAGTAAAAAAGTACGTGCTTCAGCCTACAGAACAACGGCAAGACCATCCTTTAAGGAAAACTCAACAGCCGTTATTTTAGATCCAATCACGGGTAATCGATTCTACGGCAATCCGAATGTAACGCCTTCGTTGATTATGAATTATGATCTGCGATATGAAAATTATGGAAGCAAGGGAGAGTTTTTTGCCATTAGCAGCTTTGTCAAAAATTTTGATGATCCTATTGAGATTGTTCTGTTTGATCGCTCCACACCCAATGTGTTTATTGCTCGAAATAACCCTGAGGCAACCGTCGTTGGAGCTGAATTTGAAGCAAGAAAGAATTTTATTGCAACCGATCGAAATAAACTATCCCTTAATGTAAACCTGTCAGTGATTGAATCCCGCCAAACCATGGGGCCCATTGAACGAAATATTCGCCAATTACGACAACCCCAAGGAATTGCTTTCAAAAACTACCGCCAACTTCAAGGACAAGCCCCTTACATTATCAACACAGGGGTCAGCTTTGAAGATATGGAGAAGAACTTTGAAGCGAGTCTCTTTTTTAACCGTCAGGGAAAAACCCTCCAAATTGTCGGAAACGACGATGTCCCTGATGTTTTTTCACTTCCATTCAATGCTCTGAACTTCACTTTTGAAAAAAAATTCACACAAGAAAACGGAGTGAATAGAACCCTCCGCATTAAAATTGATAACATCCTAAACGACCAAAGGGAATCCCAATACGAGTTTTTTGATTTCGAAACGCAGCCCTTCTCTTTCCGAAATTTTGGGACCTCCTTTTCATTGAGCTACGGAATTAAATTTTAATTCCGAAATTAATTTTCCATTTTTGTGTAACCACTTCACTATATGGAAAATTTTTATCTAGGAATTATAATCGTGTTAAGTCTCCTAGCGATAGGGGACTTAATTGTTGGTGTTAGCAATGACGCCGTAAACTTTCTCAACTCTGCCATTGGCTCAAAAGTCTTTAGCTACAAGAGTATCATGATTTTTGCCAGTGCCGGAATCGCTATGGGAGCTTTTTTCTCAAGCGGAATGATGGAAGTGGCTCGAAAAGGTATTTTCAATCCTGAAGCTTTTGTCTTCAACGAGATCATATACATTTTTCTAGCGGTGATGATTACCGACATCCTGTTACTCGATTTTTTCAATACCCTAGGAATGCCTACGTCCACGACAGTTTCTATTGTTTTTGAACTACTCGGAGCAGCGGTTGTAATCGCAATGATCAAAATCTATTCCAGCGACCAGAACTTGGCTGATATAGACACTTATATCAATACCACAAAAGCCGTCCAGATCATACTAGGGATTTTACTTTCTGTTTTTATTGCTTTTACGATTGGTGCTCTGGTTCAAACCTTTTCACGTGTATTGTTGTCCTATGATTTCGAATCACGCCCCTTTTATGTCAATGCGCTTTTTGGTGCCTTCTCTTCAGCGGCTATTGTCAATTTTATCTTGATCAAAGGAATCAAAGGAACAGAGGTTGCCAATACCTCCTATGAATGGATCAACGGGCTAACTATCAATGCGTTTTTGGAAGCAAACTACCTTTTAGTTAATGTATTTATTGCTTTCCTTTTGTTTTTATTAATCGCTGCACTGATCCGTTTTATGAAATTGGATGTTTATAAATTCATTATCGGCTTGGGAACATTTGCATTGGCACTAGCCTTTGCTGGAAACGATTTGGTGAACTTCATCGGAGTTCCCATTGCAGCCTATCAATCCTATTTGGCCTGGGTAAATTCAGGAGTCGAAGCAACCATTTTTAATATGAGTGTACTCTCTGCCAAGGTGGCTACTCCTAGTATTTTCCTTTTTGCCTCAGGAGGTATCATGATTGTCACCTTGTGGTTTTCCTCTAAGGCAAAGCGTGTGGTTCAAACTTCTTTAGACCTTTCCGATCAAAATCAAATCAAAGAACGCTTCCGTCCCAACTATCTTTCACGACAACTGGTTCGTGTTTTCTCTAATAGCCATGCGTTTCTTACGAGTATTACACCTGACAGCATTAATTCGATGGTAAAAAAAGCGATGACTACTGAACGATTTTATACTCTGAACAACAAAGACCTCCCGGCCTTTGATAAATTGAGAGCTAGTATAAATCTAGTGGTCGCAGCAGTACTGATTGCGATTGCCACTTCACTTAAATTACCCTTATCAACAACCTATGTGACCTTTATGGTCGCTATGGGTACTTCTTTAGCCGATCGCGCGTGGGGCACCGACAGTGCTGTTTATCGAGTCGCTGGCGTTATTAATGTTATCGTAGGTTGGTTTTTTACGGCACTAAGTGCATTTGTGGTATGTGGTGTTATTACGGCTACCATTTACTACGGTGGTAACATTGCCATTGCTGTAATTATTTTATCAGTGTTGGTTATTATTGGACGGAATTTTATCTCCAAAACAGAGCTTAGTAGTAAGATTACCTCAAAACTCAATTTAAATGCAAGAACCAAGACCTTGGAGGCCGCTGTAATTGAATCTGGGGACAATGTTCGCGGCATTTTTGAATATACAATTGAGATATACGCTGAAATGATTGAAGGGCTGGCAACAGACAATTATAGAAAATTGTATCAAGTACGAAGAAAGTCAGAAGTCCTTAAAAATGACTTAGAGGAACTAAGAAGCGCCTCCTTCTATTTTATTAAATCCTTAAAGTCTGATAATATCCTACCTGTGTATTCCTATATCAATTTATTGGGCTTATTGCACGATTTAACAGAGGATATTCACTACATGACCAAGTTAAGCCATCGTCATATTTACAATAATCATAGTAAAATTAGTACGCCACAGCATGAGGAGTTATTGAGTGTTTTATCTCAACTAAACCTAGTGTTCAATACGATGCATACAATTTTTGAAAAAGGCACGACGAATTCAAAAGAATATCAAATGATACTCGATCAGAAAGAAGCATCCATTGCGCTTATTCAAAAGATGATTCAAAAACAGATTGTTCGAACAAAAGAGGTCGAAACCAGTGTCAAGAATACGGCCATGTATTTTAATCTATTGTTAAGAACAAAAGATTTGATTGCGCATAAATTTCAAACAATAGAAGAATATGCTGAGATGACTTCGACAGGAAAAACTTAGTCTATATAAGCCACAGCACCACGCTCCCACACTACGTGATCAATCGGTAAATTATTTTCAAAACTTACTTCGGTCATGCGTTCGGATTGCCAGAAAAACCATTTGCCAATCTTTTTCCCCTTTAGATAAGTTCCTTGGGCTAGTTTTTCTCCCGTTTCGGTGTAGCTAATCCATTCCCCATGCAGCTTATTATTTTTCAAATATCCTTTCTGTGCGATTTGTCCGTTATCGTGATAACTCACCACGCTCACCAAGTTCTTTTCCTTTTTGTAATCGGTTCTTTTTTGGCTATATCCTAGTTGAATACTCAATCCTAAAGCGATAATTCCTATAATAAGATGTCTCATTTTCGTTACTTTTTAGGGGATTCACTTCAAATATAGGAATTATTTTACTTCTAATTAATGTTTGCGTAACATTTTCTTAACATTAGGGGTAAAATAAAACCCCTTATGTTAAGATAAGGGGTGATATTAGGCTTTTAAGAACCGCACATTAAGCAGTCATCATCTTCACTATTTTGAGATTGTGAAAGCATTTGGTTGAGTTCTTCAGGCGAGAGAGGATCCACCGCAATCTGCTGTCCTGTTTGCGCAGAAGAGGCCTTGGCCGTGGCAGTTGTAGCAGTAACAGGTGTCGCTGCTGGCACTGTTGCCCCCACTTTTTCCGCCGCCTTGTTATCAATAGTAAACTTAATGGCATCTACAGCTGACTTCGTACGCAGGTAATACATCCCCGTCTTAAGACCTGACTTCCAAGCATAAAAATGCATGGAAGTCAGTTTTGCCATGGTTGCGCCTTCCATAAATAAATTCAATGATTGTGATTGATCAATAAAATATCCACGATGGCGTGACATGTCAATAATGTCCTTCATACTCATTTCCCACACGGTACGATACAACTCTTTAATGTCTTCGGGGATTCCCTCAATATGCTGGATCGATCCATTGGCGCGCATCAATTCTTGCTTCATATCCTCATTCCATAAGCCAAGATCCACGAGGTCTTCTAATAGGTGCTTGTTTACTACAATAAACTCCCCGGAAAGTACGCGTCGGGTGTATATGTTTGATGTATAGGGTTCAAAACATTCGTTATTTCCTAGTATTTGCGATGTCGAGGCTGTTGGCATAGGAGCAACCAGTAGTGAGTTTCGAACACCGTGTTTTTTGACTTGCTTGCGCAATCCAGTCCAATCCCAACGTCCGCTGAGCTCTTCGTCTTTGATTCCCCACAAGTTGTGTTGGAAATCCCCTTTGGAAATTGGGGATCCTTTGTAGGTTTCATAAGGCCCGTCTATTTTAGCTTCTTCTAAGGAGGCTGTTAAGGCAGCATAATAAAGCGTTTCAAAGATTTCTTGATTCAGTTCTTTGGCCTTTTCAGAGGTAAACGGCAAACGCAATAAAATAAATGTATCTGCTAATCCCTGTACACCGAGCCCTACAGGACGATGTCTAAAATTCGAGTTGGCCGCTTCGGGCACTGGATAATAGTTACGGTCAATCACACGGTTGAGATTTTTCGTAACCTGAAGGGTTACCTCATAGAGTTTTTGGTGGTTAAACGCTCCGTCTTCGACAAACATCGGCAGGGCAATGGATGCCAAGTTACAAACCGCTACCTCATCGGAAGAAGTGTACTCCATGATTTCGGTACAAAGATTTGAAGAGCGGATCGTTCCTAAATTCTTTTGATTGGATTTACGGTTGGCCGAATCCTTGTATAACATATAAGGCGTCCCCGTTTCAATTTGAGATTCTAAAATCTTCTCCCATAGTTCACGAGCATGAATCGTTTTACGACCTTTTCCCTCTTTTTCATATTGGAGGTAGCGCTTATCAAACTCTTCTCCATGGCAATCAAAGAGTCCTGGACATTCGTTTGGACACATCAGTGTCCATTCTGCATCTTGCTCAACGCGCTTCATAAATAAGTCTGGCACCCACATGGCATAGAATAAGTCACGAGCTCGCATTTCTTCTTTTCCATGGTTTTTCTTCAAATCAAGAAAATCAAAAATATCCGCATGCCAAGGCTCTACATAGATGGCGAAAGAACCTTTTCGCTTTCCTCCTCCTTGATCCACGTAGCGTGCCGTATCATTAAAAACACGAAGCATGGGGACGATTCCATTGGAGGTTCCGTTGGTTCCTGAGATATACGAACCCGTTGCACGAATGTTGTGAATCGATAGCCCTATTCCTCCTGCTGACTGAGAAATTTTAGCGGTTTGCTTTAGGGTGTCGTAAATCCCATCAATACTATCATCTTTCATGGCCAATAGAAAGCACGAAGACATTTGTGGTTTGGGTGTTCCTGAGTTGAACAAGGTTGGTGTAGCATGGGTGAAATAACGCTTCGACATCAAGTGGTAGGTTTCAAGAACCGAATCCACATCTTCAAGATGAATCCCTACCGCAACGCGCATCAACATATGTTGCGGTCGCTCCACAATCACCCCATTGAGTTTTAAAAGATACGATCGTTCTAGGGTTTTAAATCCAAAGAAATCATATCCAAAATCCCGATTATAGATAATACTGGAGTCAAATAACTTCGCATTTTTCTTGATAATTTTATACACCTCATCCGATAGCAAGGGCGCTTTTTTACCCGTTCTAGGGTTTACGTATTCGTACAAATCCTTCATGGTGTCCGAGAAGGATTTTTTGGTGTTCTTGTGTAAATTGGACACAGAAATTCGTGCTGCCAACTGTGCATAATCCGGATGCGTAGTGGTCATAGTAGCCGCAATTTCGGCCGCCAAATTATCCAATTCTGATGTTGTAACACCATCATAAAGTCCCTCAATCACACGCATGGCAACCCGTACCGGATCAACTAAATCGTTAAGACCATAGCAGAGTTTGCGTACTCTTGCAGTGATCTTATCAAATATTACGGGCTCTTTGTGGCCATCTCTTTTTACTACATACATGCTCATAGGGAATCGGATTAATGGTTTTCGTTTTTGTTAGGGAGGGGAGCTGTGGCTAGAAATCAGCGTCAAAGGATATCTTAGTCTCTGGTTCTTCTTTGTTGAGTACACCCGCTTTTTGGTATTCTGATACGCGTTTTTCAAAGAAGTTGGTTTTCCCTTGGAGGGAAATCATATCCATAAAGTCAAACGGATTGGTTACGTTGTACTGCTTTTCACAGCCCAATTCGAGCAACAAACGATCCGTGACAAACTCTAAGTATTGAGTCATAAGTTTAGCGTTCATCCCAATGAGACTTACTGGTAAGGATTCGGTGATGAATTCTCTTTCAATCTTGAGCGCATCTAGAATAATTTCTTGAATTCGCTCTTTGGGAACTTTATTTATCAAGTGGTGGTTGTGAAGGTGTACCGCAAAATCACAGTGAACACCTTCATCTCTTGAAATCAATTCATTGGAAAATGTTAGTCCTGGCATTAACCCACGTTTTTTCAACCAATAAATCGAGCAAAAGGCTCCTGAAAAGAAAATTCCCTCAACAGCAGCAAAAGCAATCAAACGTTCTGCAAAAGAATCGGAATCAATCCAACGCAGGGCCCAATCGGCTTTTTTCTTAATAGCGGGAAAAACCTCAATTGCCTTAAAAAGATTTGATTTCTCTGCTTCATCTTTTACATAGGTGTCAATCAACAACGAATATGTTTCTGAGTGGATGTTTTCCATCATAATCTGAAATCCGTAAAAAAACTTCGCCTCAGAATACTGTACCTCGTTCACGAAGTTCTCCGCGAGATTTTCGTTAACGATCCCATCAGAAGCAGCAAAAAAAGCTAAGATGTGTTTGATGAAATATTTTTCATCCGCATTGAGTTTGTTGTTCCAATCGTTAAGGTCTTGGTGCAAATCAATTTCTTCAGCGGTCCAAAAACTAGCTTCCATTTTCTTATACCACTCCCATATATCATGGTGTTGTATCGGAAAAATCACAAATCGGTTGTTGTTTTCTGCTAGGATCGGTTCCACTGCTGCCATAGTTTACTGTTTTTCGTTGATTAGGTTATTTTCGCTTCAAACAAAGATTTAAAAATGCTCGCAGAATTGAAAGTGGTACTTATCCACAAACAGCTCTAGTTTTTAACAAAAATTAATTGTTTGACGCTAAAGGCTTAAAAAATGTAGAAACGCAAATATTTGTTTTTCAGCACTTTATTTCATTATACGTGCGGCTATGCCGCAGTATACTTGAAAACGTCAGTTTGACAATTCTTGTGCTGCTAAAACCAATTCATCATACCAAGCTTGTCCAAATTTTCGAATCAAAGCCGTTTTGACAAATTCATAAACAGGTATTTTTTGTTGTGCTCCAAACGAACAGGCGGCCTTACAAATATGCCATTGATGATAATTGACTGCTGTAAAATCCGAGTATTGCTTTAATCGAACTGGATACAAATGACAAGAGATGGGCTTGTTCTGTGAAATGGCACCTGCCTTGTAGGCTTTTTCGATACCGCACTGTGCCGTCCCTGTCTCGGAAAAAACGGTATAAGCACATTCTTTTCCATTGACTAGTGGGGTTTCCAACTCATCACCAAACCCTTTCACATGAGGTCCTTGTTCGAGAATCGCTTCTTGTCCTTTGATTGGAATATACGATTTGATCTTGGGCCATTCTTTAGCTAAAAAAGTTGCTTCTTGGGGCTCCAAAGGGGCACCCGCTTCACCTTCTACGCAGCAAGCTCCTTGACAGCTATTCAAGTCACACGCAAAAGCTTCTTGCAAAACAGCTTCCGAAACCAGACAATCTTGAATTTGTACAATCATAGTTGGAATTAATGCTTAAAAATACTGAGAATAATACTAATTTCGCGGCAAATTTTAATCTCACTAAATCCAAGGCTATGTTTGACTTCAAAGAGTTTTTAAGTGCCGGAATGATCCTATTTGCCGTCATTGATATTTTTGGCAGCATTCCGATCATAATCAGCTTACGCGATAAAGTTGGTCATATCCAATCCGAAAAGGCTTCGATTGTATCGGCCTTGCTAATGATTATGTTTTTATTCTTAGGGGAAGAAATTCTGAAACTGATTGGAATCGATGTGAGTTCATTTGCCGTAGCTGGATCTTTGGTGATGTTTTTGTTGGCTGTTGAAATGATCTTGGGAGTGAGTCTTTTCAAAGGGGATATTCCTGCCTCCGCTTCTATTGTTCCCCTTGCTTTTCCAATTATCGCCGGAGCGGGTACCATGACCTCTATTCTCTCCTTAAGAGCTGAATATCATGTAGTCAATATGATTGGTGCGATTGTCGTCAATATACTGTTGGTTTATGGGGTTTTAAAGTTTTCCAGTGCCATTGGTAGGTTTCTTGGACCTTCGGGAATTCAGATTATCCGAAAAGTTTTTGGGGTAGTGCTACTGGCTATTGCTCTAAAACTTTTTGCTACAAATGTGGTGCAACTAGCAGCCTAATACAATCTTGTTTTTTACTTTTATCAAACGATGAAAAAGTGGATTTACGTATTTATGTTTTTGGCAGTTGTTGCCCTGGGGTTCAATACTTTTCAAATAGAATGGAGTGCCCCTTTTGAAGGAAACAGTCTGGTGGCCTGCATTGGAGTACTAGCGTCTGCTTGCGCCCTTCTCTTATTGGTTTTGCTGTCGCAATCGCTCAAAGTAGCTCAAAAACTAAAAAGAAAGTAAACTAGTCTTCAGTGCTTTGATGCGTGAGCGCACGTTGTATAAAAACATCCTGCTGGGTCAGAATTTTGGTGTAGCAGTTTTCGCCAAATAACTGTAGCCCCAAATATGCTTTGATTGCATTCCCAATCATTTGAGTGTCTTTTATATTCAATGGCAAGCCATTGTCTGTGCAATAAGTTTTAAAATCTTGAATCCAACGTTGGGTGTTGGCTAAGGGAGTGTCGATGAAATCAGTTTCTGAAGAAAACTCGTAGGCAGCTCGGTCTTCATCTATGGTAGTAAAGACAAAGTGATTCATCAAATTGGACCGCAATAAAAAGAAATCAAATTCTTCGGCACGGGTATTATCGTTTGGAACGTAAATGTCTGGAGCAATTCCCCCACCCCCGTACACAATTCGTCCTCCAGGTGTCTTATAGGCTAGCGAATCGTTAATCGGAACTTTCGCTACATCGGCCATTTCGCCACTTTCGTAACGCTGGTTGACCTCGTCATAATAAGCCTCTTTGTCGCTGCTATAAGGTCGTTGAATGGAGCGTCCAGTTGGGGTGTAATAACGAGCCGTCGTCAGTCGAACGGCATCCCCATCTCCCAATGGCAGTTGTTGTTGCACAAGGCCTTTCCCAAAACTCCTACGGCCCACAATCCACGCTCGATCATTGTCCTGTAATGCCCCCGCCAAAACTTCTGCCGCTGAGGCTGATTGCTCATTAAGCAAAATATAGACCTCCCCTTTTTCGTAGCCTCCTTTTTCGGTAGCCAGTGTTTGTCGACGTATCCCATTGTTGCTTTTTGTAATCACTATGGGTTTTCCATCTTCTAAAAATTCATCAGCAATCTGCTGGGCTGGAAACATATACCCCCCTGGATTGTCTCGCAAATCGAGGATTAACTTTTTAGTTTGATACAGATCAAACGAACGCAAAGCCCTCATAAACTCTTCGTAAGTCGTTTGAGAAAAACGATTGATTTTGATATAACCCGTGGCGTCGTTTACGGAAAAATGAGCCTCTACGCTTTTTAATGGAACCGTTCCACGCGGCATGGTCATGGAAAAAAGAGAATCGTTTTGAGGACGATAGAACTGGAGATTTACCGAACTATCGGGAGCCCCTTTGAGTTTGGATACAATATCTTCGCTTTGTAGCTCCTTTTGGTAGAGCGTATCTGCATCAGCTATCAAAATACGATCCCCAGCTCGGATGCCTACTTTTTTACTAGGGCCTCCCTCCAATACACGAACAATTGTCACGGTATCTTGGACCATGTAGAAACTAACCCCAATTCCTACAAAATTCCCCTGCATGGTTTCTGACAACGCTTGGCTTTCTTCTTTTGGAATATAGACCGTGTGGGGATCCAAACGATCGATAATGTCTTGAATTACCTCAATTGATAGCGCATCAATATCAAGTGAATCTACATAGCGTTGATCGACATAATCCATCAAAAGATTCAATTTTGCTTGAGCCGTACTCCTTTCGGGTGAAAACAATCCCAATTGCTCGGATCGACTGCCCCAAAAAAAGCCAATCAATAACGATAGTACGACAATAACCAAAAGATAAAAAGTGTTTTTCACAGAATCGAATTTTAAGAAGATAGGGACAACTGGGTAACTTCAACTCCAGCACGTTTTAAGAAGTCAACCCCGGAAAGGTCTTTATAGGCTTTAGAATACACCACGCGTTGAATGCCTGATTGATGAATCAATTTACTGCATTCTCTACAGGGAGAAAGAGTGATATAAAGTGTAGCGCCTTGACAAGACTGCGTCGAAGCGGCCACTTTAAGAATGGCATTGGCTTCAGCATGAAGCACATACCATTTGGTTGCATATTCGTCATCTTCACAAATATTTTCAAAACCAGAGGGCGTTCCGTTGTATCCGTCAGAAATGATCATCCGGTCTTTTACAATTAGCGCTCCTACTTGCTTGCGTTTGCAATAGGAAAGCTGCCCCCAGGTGTGGGCCATCTCCAGATAAGCGCGATCGTATTTTTCCTGTTTACTTCCCATAGTCGACTAAGATACGAGTATTTAAAAAGCAGTAGTTGTTTTTTATCCCGGCCAATTCTGAAGAGTCATTTCAAGGGCTTGTGACAAAATCATGGCCCCTGCTATCAGCTTCCATTTTTCCTTGGTCAAGATTCCAAAACGAACCCATACGAATTGTAATATCAAGACACAAAGAATGATAATTATCTGCGCCACCTCGACTCCAAAAGCAAAAGAAAACAAGGCAAAACGAGCATCCTCTCCCGATACAATCATTCCAAAATAGCGTCCAAAGCCAAAACCATGAATGATTCCAAAAATAAAAATTAGCAAACTGAGTAAGGCTTGGGATCGAGAGGATGGGGTTGAACCTTGCAATAAAGGAATACAGGCGACAAGAATTGATATCGGTATTAGAAACTCTACCCATTCCGTTGGGGGATTGAGAGCAAAATAATAATTCCCGATCAAAGACAGCGTATGACCCACCGTGAACAAGGTGGTCCACCACAGTAATTTTCGTAGGGCTTCAAAATGAAAGGGCACCGTGAAAGCCGCAA
>CALITN010000061.1 GCA_938041595.1 uncultured Flavobacteriaceae bacterium
AAGGAGGAAAAATAATCCTCCCGTTTGAAAAGCAATTCTGGAATGCACGCTTCGGACAGCTTACCGATCGTTTTGGAATTCAATGGATGGTTAACTGCAATTTAAAAGAATAAATATTGACTACTTATACCCTCGAAAACCAACATCTGAAAGCTGTTATTACCCCCTATGGTGCACGACTGCATCAGTTATGGGTTGCCACCGATCAAGGATGGATTAATGTGGTACAACATTGCCAAAAAATTGAGGACTATACAAATGACCCTTGGTACAAAGGAGCTGTGATAGGCCCTGTAGCAGGGCGTCTTCGACAGCCTATTGTTGTTTCCGGTAAAACCATTGCAGTGGACGAAACCGATAAACCCTTACTTCATAGTGGCTCATTGGGCTGGAGTCATCAAGAATGGACCTTACATTCTCAATCAAAAGAAGAACTAATCTTCTCATTGACTGCTGAGCAAACGACTAATAGCTTTCCTGGTAAGGTAAAGACTCATGTAAGCTATCGTCTATTGGAGGCAACACTCTGTTTGGAATATCATGCGGAAAGCTCGATGCCTACACCGATAAATATGACCAATCACAGTTACTTTAATTTGGCCCCTTCTCATACCTTTCAAAAACATCGACTTCAACTTAACGCCAAACAGCGTTTAGAAATGGATAGCCAACAGCTCCCCACCGGAAAGATTCTTGAAAACAACAGTCCTGAATACAATTTTTTAAAAGAAAAAGAAATAGGGGCTGTAACACTTGATGATTATTTCTTAATCCCCGACAGTGGTGCTGTAGGAAGTCTCTTTCACCCTGCTCATGGTATTCGAATGGATATTAGCTCTAATCAAAATGGAGTGGTGGTTTTTACCCCTGCATCTTTTCCAGCTATCTGCTTTGAAACAGAAGCCCCTCCAGACGCATTGTATCATTCACATTTTGAGAATATTCTTTGCACTCCTGAACGCCCCTATCTTCAAAAAGTACATTTTGCCTTTCGTATTATTGAATAATCCGGAACCTACGTCCCAATCGCCAGAAAACATACCCAGCCAGCAGTCCAAACGAGGCTCCAGAAACTATATCTATAGGATAGTGAACTCCAATATAAACCCTGCTATAAGCTATCAGTGCGGCCAACACGAACAATAAAACACGTATGCGGCCTGCTATCTTTCGAAAGGTCAAAAAGAATAAAGTAGCCAAGGCAAAAGAATTGGATGCATGCCCTGAAAAAAAACTAAACTGACCTCCACAACTGGCCTTCACCAAGCGCATTAATTCCTGAATGCCCGGTTCATGGCAGGGCCTTAAACGACCAAAACCATATTTGAATGCATTGGTGATCTGATCTGTAAAAGCAATCAATAGAATTACCCAGACGATTAAAAAGGCTGAAGAACGCCAATCATAGAATCGGCCATACACTAAAGTCAATACAAGATAAACAACCGCATTGGTGCCTTTATGGGTCAGTAACAGCCAAAAGGAATCAAAAGGAGGGCTTCCCAATTGATTTAAATACAAGAAGAGTTGTTGATCGAAATGTAATATACTGTCCACGTTTATTCTAGAGATTCCATTTCTTTATCATAAAAATCTAAGGCTCCCGCTATCAAAGAGGGTGTCATCTGCTCCAGCTCTTTTTCGTCTTCTTTATTAAAATCTTCCATCCAAAAAATAGCATCATTGGCTACATTGAGACAAAAACGAGGATATTCGGTATGAATTACATAGAGAGCTTCGGGTTGAGAAGAAGCATCGGCAATAAGATATTTTGGAAGTTCTGTCATGACTTAGGTGTTATGGACTATCATTTTTTTGGTAAGGTACTGAAATCTCCAAAGCAAAAGCACCGCTGAAGCTGTGAGTCCTGAAAGAAGTCCTATCCAAATTCCTACGACACCCCAATAGAGGATGAATCCTAGATAAACGGAAATGGGCAAGCCAAAGATGATATAGGCAAAAAAAACAATCCCTGCTGGGATGTTAACGTCCTGCAAGCCACGAAGAGCCCCAAGAACGACTGCCTGTATGCCATCGGAAATTTGGAAAAATCCAGACACCACCAGTAATGAGGCAGCGAGACCCACTACTTCTAAAACATTTTCTAAATCTGCCGCATTCCCTGTATCCAAATAAATCCAAGGTAAAGCTCCGTTGAATGATAGGAAGAAGACACAAAAAACCAGATCCAATAAGAGTATTAAAAAAAACAGGGACAAGGCTACGCGACGCAATTCTAAAAAGTCTCTTCTTCCCAATTGATTCCCCACACGGATCATTGCAACTACCCCCAATCCCATCGCAAACATATAAGTAATCGATGAAAGGTTTAAAGCAATTTGATTCGCCGCTTGAGGATTTTTTCCCAACATTCCCGACATCCAAATCGCGGCGGTAAAAAATCCAACTTCAAAAAACATTTGCATCGCGGAGGGGAAACCCAACTGAATAATCCGCTTTAAGAAGGTGCTTTGAAAACGGGTGACGCTTATCGCAGTAATAAACTCTCGAAAACGAGGGTTTTTCCACATATAAACAAAAATAAAGGCTACCATCGTAAATCGAGAAGCAATGGTTCCAATAGCAGCCCCCTCGACACCCATTTTTGGAAAAAAAGCGATCCCAAAAATTAAAAAATAGTTGAGCACTACATTCACAATATTTCCCGAGAGTGTGGCATACATTGAGGGCCGTGTAAAAGATAATCCATCACAAAATTGTTTAAAGGCTTGAAAGGTCACCAAGGGAAACAATGACATAGAAACCCAAAACAAATAGGGAGACGCCAGTTCAACCACAACATCTGGCTGCCCCATCATGTATAAAAGAGGTTTGGCAGACCAAACACCCAATGAAAGAAATAGCCCTAAAAGCACACAAAGCAACAGACTATTAAAAAAAATGCTTTTGTTCCGATCGGGATCGTTGGATCCGTCTGCTTGTGCAACCAGGGGGGTGATGGCTGTCGAAAAGCCAATCCCCAATGACATGGCAACAAAAACAAAACTATTTCCCAAAGAAACTGCTGCCAGTTCGGCTGTTCCCAATTGCCCTACCATGATATTGTCGACAAGTTGCACCATCGTATGCCCAATAAGACCCACGATAACAGGGGACGCCAGCTTAATATTATACCGAAATTCTCGGGTATATTGTTTGAAGTTCAAATACTGCTTTTTACTTAGGGAGGTTAATTTGATCAATAAGGTAGATCAAAGAAGTCATGGCGGCAGCACCCAATTCCAGTTCACGCTTGTTGACCGCATCAAAGGTGTCGTTTGCTGCATGATGATAATCAAAATACCGCTGTGAATCGGGACGCAATCCTGCCAAAAGAACCTTTCCGTCCTTCAGTGGTCCAATATCCGCTCCACTGCCACCACGCGAAAATTCTCTAATTTGGTAGGGTTTCAAAAGAGGGAATAGTTGCTGTAATGCTTGGAATTGTTTATCGGTACAATCAAAGGAAAAACCTCGGGGCGTAAAACCACCTGCGTCCGATTCCAATGCCATATAATGTTTTTCCTTGTTTCGCTTGGCTTCGGCAGCATATTTTGTACCTCCTCGAAGACCGTTTTCTTCATTCATAAACAGCACCACTCGCAAGGTACGTTTGGGCTTAATGTTTAGTTTTTTAAACAGTCTCAGCACTTCCATTGATTGCACAATTCCAGCCCCGTCATCGTGGGATCCATCACCTAAATCCCAAGAGTCGAGGTGTCCCCCCACGACGATGATTTCCTCTGGTTTTTCAGTGCCTTTGATTTCTCCAATCACATTGTGTGAAGGAACATCAGGATAGTTTTTACAGTTTTGCTTGAGAAAAAAACGAAGCCCGGGATTAAGCTTTAGCATAGAACTCAGTAGTTCTGCTCCATTGGTACTAATGGCAGCCGCTGGAATTCGCTGTGATAGAGGAATACCATCGTATTTAGTGGATCCCGTATGGGGGAAGTCATCCAAACGCAAATTCATAGAACGAACAATGGTAGCTACGGCTCCATATTTGGATGCCTCGGCAGCTCCCTTGGTTCGTTGATCAACTGCAGCTGAATAAGCTTCAAAAGTGCGAATGCTTTGTGCATTCATCGGTCGGTTGAAAAATACAATTTTCCCTTGAATAGCATCGCTCCCAATGGCTTTAAGCTCATCTAGGCTTTGCACTTCAACAACACCAGCACGAATACCGGCTGCAGGCGTTGCAATGGAACCCCCCAATGCACAAACAGGAACATTGATGGTATTTCCAGGGCTCGTTTCAATATTGGCATATTCAAAGGTGCCGCGCACCCATTTAGGTACCATCACAGGTTGCAACCACACACGATCGAGTCCTAATTGTTCGAGTTCTTCCTTGCCCCACTGAACTGCTCTTTCAGCATTAAGAGATCCAGACAAACGCCCCCCGATTTGATTGGAAAGATGATCCAACCATTGGTAGGACGCTCCTTCCGATAAACTGGCATCATAAATGGACGCAATGGTTGTTTCAAAATTGGAAGCTTGGGCATTCCCAATTAGGGGCAACGCCAACAAAAAGAATATAATTTTTCTCATAACGCTTTTTATTTAGGTGCAAATTGCTTGATATCATTAACACTAACAGGATTGCTCCCCAAAATCAATAGGCGCTCTACTACGTTGCGCAATTCGCGAATATTCCCCGACCACGGGTAATTTTGTAATTCTTTAATGGCAGCCGTTGAAAAGGCTTTGATTTCCATACGTTGTTCTGCTGCCAGTTGCTTCATAAAATGATTCGCCAAGAGGGGGATATCTTCAATCCGTTCACTAAGTGCGGGGACCTCAATGAGGATAACGGCCAAACGGTGAAAAAGATCTTCTCGAAAGCGACCCTCGTCAATTTCTTCTTTTAAATTCTTATTGGTTGCAGCTATCACTCGCACTTCTACAGATATGTCTTTATCACTCCCTACACGTTGTACTTTGTTTTCCTGGAGCGCGCGCAGCACCTTTGCCTGAGCGGCCAAACTCATATCCGCGATCTCATCGAGAAAAAGCGTACCAC
Organism: uncultured Flavobacteriaceae bacterium; assembly: GCA_938041595.1. Taxonomy (GTDB): domain Bacteria; phylum Bacteroidota; class Bacteroidia; order Flavobacteriales; family Flavobacteriaceae; genus UBA11891. The sequence continues at coordinate 5,030 of CALITN010000061.1, forward strand.
CATTGGCCGCTTCAAATTTACCTGGACGATCTTTGATAGCCGAAGTAAAAGCCCCTTTAAGGTGTCCAAAAAGCTCACTTTCAATTAATTCCGAAGGAATCGCCGCACAATTAACTTCCACAAAGGGCGCCTTACTTCGGTGGCTTTTTTCATGTAATTGGTGCGCAACCAATTCTTTCCCTGTTCCATTTTCACCGGTAATCAGAATCCTCGCTTCTGTGGGAGCTACTTTATCGATTAAGGCGTGTATTTCTAATAAAGAATCGGATTCACCAATCATCTCATACTTCTTAGCAACTTTCCGTTTGAGTGCTTTGTTTTCCCCAACCAACGTTTTAACCTGCAATGCATTGCGAACGGCGGTCAGCAGACGATTCAAATCAGGTGGCTTCGGAATAAAATCATACGCTCCCAACTTCATGGCCTCCACGGCTGTCTCCACGTTTCCATGCCCCGTTAACATAATAAACGGAACTTGAATGCTCTTTTTTCTTGCTTGTTGCAATACTTCAATGCCATCCATCTTGGGCATTTTAATGTCACAAAGAACCAAGTCAAAACTTTTCTTGCAAAGGGCTTCAAACCCTTCTTTACCGTTGATGGCTTCCGTGACGGAATAGGTCTTGTTTTCTTCCACTAAAATTTTGACCATCACACGACGAATGGGTTCTTCGTCTTCTATTAAAAGTATGTTAGTCATTGGAAAAAGTATTTTTAGGGAGATGAACCACGCGTTGTGGAAAAGGTATTTCTATGTTATTTTCTCTAAATGCTTTATCAATGGCAAAACGAATGTCGCTTTTTACGATATTGGACTCAAAACTGCGATTGATCGGTATTAGTAATTCAAAAAGCAAAGCACTGTCACCAAAATCATTGAAAAGCACCACAGGAAGTGGTTTTTTAAGAACCATACAATGTTGATTTGCTACCTCAAGCAACAATTCCCGTACCCGATCCACATCCGAGCCATAAGCGACACCCACCATAATCGATTCTCGAGTAAGCGTACCGTTTTCAGTCCAGTTATAAAGTATGGAGGCCATAAATTTGTGGTTTGGAATAATCAAAACCCGATTATCCCTTGTCACCGCACGAGTAGTACGAAGCTGGATGCGTTCCACTTTACCAATTTGTCCCTCTACTTGTATGATATCTCCTACATGAACCGATTGATCGGCAAGGATAAAAATCCCCGAAATAATATCTTGAATAAAGGTCTGCAGAGCCAAACCAACACCTACTAACAAAGCGGCAGAAGCTGCGAAAAGAGTGGTTAGATTAAGGCCTACGGTATCAAAAGCCACCAGTGTGACCACTGTGTAAACAAAGTAATTGAAAAAAGTGAAAATCCCTTTGAATTTATCTCGAGCTTCATCGCTGAGCGCACGGCTTACAATTCTTCGAATTAACTTGAGAAACAGCCATGTAAGAAAATAAAAAACAATGGCAAGCAGAATAGACTTGGGAGTAATGACGACGGTCTTTCCCAAATGAAATTTGTAGGTAAGGAGATCTTGCAGGGATTTCATTCGAAGGTTGTTTTATCGAAGATAGTATAAAAAACAAAACCCACCCTTAGTAATAAGGATGGGAAAAAATTGCTATGAAAAAGAAAAATAACACTAGAATTAGTGTTGCTGTAAATATATTGCTTTTTTTGCTTCAATTCCAAATTAAGCGAACATATCTTTTACTTTTTCAAAAAAGGACTTGTCTGATTTTTCAGGCTGTGGCTTGAAATTATCATCTTCTAACATACTCTCAAAAAACTTCTTCTGCTCACGATTTAACTCTTTGGGCGTCCAAACATTAATATGAACCAATAGATCTCCAGAGCCATAGCCATTGATCTCTCGGATTCCTTTGTTTTTTAGCCGCAGTGTTTTACCAGATTGGATACCCGACTCTAGTTTGATACGAACCTTCCCATCAATCAGATTGATTTCTTTGGACACTCCGAGGGCGGCTTCCGAAATACTTATGTAAAGATCATAATGCAGATGATTGCCTTCTCGCACAAACTGTTCGTCTGCTTTTTCTTGAATAAGAACCAATAAATCCCCGGAAACTCCATTCCCTGGGGCGGCATTTCCCTTACCACTCACTTTGAGTTGCATCCCTTCCTCTACCCCTGGTGGGATTTTAATACTTACTGTTTCCTCTTCCTGAATCATTCCTTGTGCATCGGAACCGGCAGGTCGATTGGAAATGCTCTGCCCGCTACCTTGACAAGATGGGCAAGGGCTTGCCGTTTGCATCCGTCCCAAAATGGTGTTGGTAACACGCATCACTTGGCCAGAACCTTTACAGGTTGGACAGGTGGTATAACGGATTCCGGGCGCTTGGACTTTTCGCTTGACTTTTATCTTCTTTTCTACCCCGTTGATAATCTCCTCCAAATTAAGGGTGACACGAATCCGAAGGTCACTACCCTTCATACGTCGCTGTCCTTGGCCAAAACCACCAAAACTACCACCAAATGCACTGCCAAAGATATCCCCAAACTGACTGAAAATAT
>CALITN010000062.1 GCA_938041595.1 uncultured Flavobacteriaceae bacterium
TTGGGCGTTCGGAATAACAAGTTTTATAGGAGTGATTGATGAGGTAATTCAAATATTTGTGCCTAACAGGATTTTTGACATGAATGATATTTTGTTCAATTGCTTCACCGCATTTATGACAGTCGGAGTTAGTATGAGCATTCAATATTTGAGAAAGAAAATATAACATGAAGGGAACACTATGCCTGGTGCATAACACCTTTCAAGGTGCTACAACACCTACCCACACCGTTGATATCAACTAGAAATAATGAAAGTAAGTCACGTTCTATACAAGGCTAATGATTTAGAAAGCGCCGTAGTCAAATTCCAAAATATGGGCTTTAAAGTTGAATATGGTTCCAAAAATAAACCTCATAATGCATTAATCTATTTTTCAGAAGGACCTTATATTGAACTGTTAAGCAAAGCACCCGTCCCTTTTTATATTCATTTAATTTTAAGGTTGTTAGGCCAAGGGAAGGTCGCAGAGAGGTTTATACATTGGAAAAATGCAAAAGAGGGATTCTTTGAATTGTGCTTTGAAAATTATGAAACTAATTTTAATACAGAGGAGGAAATACTATTAAAAAATGGGCATCATTATTTTATAACAAAAAGTAGTAGAACGGATCCTGCCAACAAAATTTTAAAGTGGAAACTCCTTTTTCCCTATGAACTCAAACTCCCCTTTTTGATGACCTATTTTAATTGTGATCCAAAGCCTAAAAACTTTATTCACCCAAACGGTGTTAGAAAAATAAAGTCCATATCATTTGGAACTGACGAAAATCTTATCCCGGTTATCAAAGAATTATGTGATGATAAACTACTCGAATTATTCGTCGGAAAGGGAGTGCGAAGTGTAACCTATGAAAAAATATAAACATATGATAATTAAGGAGTATAAGCTATAGCTTGTTATCATCCGTCATTTCTTGTGCAAAAATCTTCTTGCGCAATCAAAATCTTGAGTCAACCCAAAAAAAGGATAGATTAAAATAGTAGCTGTATTACAGGACGTTCCAATAAAGCCAAATTACCTATTCAATAGTATTGCTAGAATCTCGTTATATTTAACCTATGGAATCAAAAGCGATTGCCAACGGAATTCTCCAGGCCCTGTTTAAACTCTTTATCATCGGTGGCGTTTTAGCACTGATTTACTACCTCAACAGTCTTCTTATTTACTTTATCATAGCAGCGGTGATCAGTCTTATTGGACGACCCATTACTGTTTTTCTAAAAGCAAAACTTAAATTCAACAGTTTACTCGCAGCCAGCTTTACCATCATCTTATTTGTGGCTTTGTTGTTTGGAATCCTATCTTTATTCTTCCCTCTTTTGGTAGAACAAAGCAACAACCTATCATTGCTTGATGTTGAGGGTTTAAAAGTAAAACTCGAAGTGCTAGCACAGCAAATATCACGCTCTTTAAACCTTGACAATTCCTTTTGGTCGGGCCTGTTGGAAAGCGGGGATTTATTACAGTCGGTAAACCTCGGTTTTCTCCCAGATTTTCTCAATGGTCTCTTGGATGCCTTGGGCTCTTTTTCTGTAGCGCTATTCTCCGTGGTATTTATTTCCTTTTTCTTGTTAAAAGACAGCGAACTACTCCAAAGAATCCTCTTGATTTTTATCAAAGAAGAGTACCATCAACGGATTCAAAAATCCTTTGAAAGTATCAAGAACCTATTGTCACGCTATTTTATTGGCCTCCTGATGCAGATCACTATTTTACTGGTTATTTATACCATCGTATTGGCGGTTTTCGGCATCAAAAATGCCTTTATCATTGCTTTTCTGTGTGCCCTACTCAATCTGATTCCCTATATCGGGCCGATCTTTGGAGGGGTCTTGATGATTATTTTGACCCTCACCAATGACTTTGATCTAAACTTCAGCGCGGAAATTCTCCCGAATGTTTTAGGCGTTGCCATTGGCTTCACCATTGGACAATTGGTTGATAATTTCTTTAGTCAGCCTTTTATTTTTTCTCGTTCGGTCAAATCGCACCCTCTGGAAATCTTTTTTGTCATACTGGCTTGTGGGTCGTTGTTTGGAGCTGTTGGAATGATTGTTGCCATTCCATTATACACCGCCCTTAAAGTGATTCTAAAAGAATTCCTTTCAGAAAACAAAATAGTGCAATCACTCACCAAAAATTTATAAGTATGCGCTACCCTATTCTCACCCTTATTTTTTTTGCGCTTCTGCTCTCTGCAGACATTCAAGCGCAAACCTATCTTAATCGAACGGAGAAAAAGATCATAAAACAAGCCGCCTCCTATGAAACCCAAGCCATTGATTTTTTAGAAAAGGTGGTCAATATCAACAGTGGTACGCTTAATCAAAAAGGAGTTCGAGAGGTTGGAAATGTATTTTCCTCCGCTTTTAAAGCTATTGGTTTTCAAACCGAATGGATTGAAATGCCCGAAGAAATGAACCGTGCTGGGCATCTTTTTGCTTCTATTGAAGGAACAGAGGGCAAACGACTGCTTCTGATTGGTCATTTGGATACGGTTTTTGAAGAAAATAGTCCTTTTCAAACCTTTGTCCGTCAAGACAGCATCGCCTACGGACCCGGAGCCAACGATATGAAAGGAGGGAATGTTATAATGCTCTATGCCCTAAAAAGCCTTTATGACCTTAAACTTTTGAACAACAAAAGTATCATCGTGGCCTTTACGGGGGATGAAGAAAGCACTGGAAAACCCTTAAGCATTTCCAGAAAAGAACTGATTGCCGCGGGTAAAAAGAGTGATATCGCACTTGGTTTTGAAAATTCCACAGGGTATAACAATGCAACCATTGCCCGAAGGGGGGCTTCTGGATGGCGTGTAGAGAGTTCTGGAATACGAGCCCATTCCTCAGGAATTTTTCGTCCCAACGTAGGAGCAGGTGCGATTTTTGAACTGTCTCGAGTGCTGAATGCTTTTTATGAAGATGTCAGAGGTGAAGACTTGCTCTCCTTTAATCCGGGAACCCTTCTTGGAGGAACCTTTGTGGACTATGACAAGCAAAAAAGTGAAGGCCGCATTTTTGGAAAAACCAATGTTGTGGCACAAAAAGCGGTTGTTCATGGAGGACTTCGGTTTATCTCAGAAGACCAAAAACAGCGAGCACGAACCAAAATGCGCACCATTGTTGCCAATAGTTTACCTCAGACCGAATCCAATATTTCATTTGTAGATAGCTATCCTGCCATGCAGCCAACCCAAGGTAATATGTCTGTCTTAAAGGAATTGAGCGATGTCAGTCTCGCTATGGGGCAAGGAGCCGTAGTCGCCTACGACCCTGCCAAAAGAGGAGCTGCAGATATTTCCTTTGTCGCTAATGACACGGATGGCATTGACGGCTTAGGCACCATGGGAACCGGCGCGCACACGCCTCAAGAAACAGTAGATCTCACGACCATCAAAGCATTAATCCAACGGACGGCTATCCTGATTTACCGACTGACTCAAAAGAAAAACTAAAGCAGCCTTTTGCGACTATAGACTAGAGGGATAACCGATAATTTTCCGTGGCAAGATTGAGTTTATATGAGGCAATAAGTAGGAATAGTCTTTTAGAAGTGGATATCAAATTGCATTCTAACCATCAATTGGTTGCTCGCTCCCACAAGATCCAAATAACTAATATCTGATTGAATTTTTAAGTTGTGACCGGCGATGTATTTTGAAACACCAAAGGTGTATTGATTTTCAGCTGCCTTTCCCGTAATCTCTCGATCCAATGTTGCATTGGTAAATCGTCCCGAGAGTTCCCAGTTATTTTTACACAAAAAACCACTTTGGAGGTTGATTCCTTTTCCTACTTGAACAACATCC
>CALITN010000063.1 GCA_938041595.1 uncultured Flavobacteriaceae bacterium
TAAAATGGCCACTACTTTGGAAATTTCTATCTAAAAAGCATAATTTTCATGATCACCAAGTATGCTCGAATATTAAAGCCGCATATCATGCACTTGCTCTTGATGAAACGAGACTTGCTTACACGCCAGAGTGTTGGAACCTAAATCAAATACCGAAAAACACTGTGGTTGAACAAGTATGGTTCCGTGGCACGCATGGCGATGTAGGAGGTAATATCGGCGATTGCACAGCTTCTAGAAGGCTTTCGAATATACCGTTAGTTTGGATGTTAGAAAATGCTGAAAAAAACGGAATGAAATTACCAAATGACTGGGCAAAAAAATTCCCACAAGATCCTAATGCGCCTAGTTTAGGTACATTTAGAGGATTGGGTAAATTTTTGATATTCAGGGCCGATCGCAGAGTTGCCCTGTCAGATCATGAATGGGTCCATCCTAGTGCTATTGATCCAAAAATTATGTGAATATTTTCCGATTTTTCATGGTCGGTTTAACTTAGCACACCAGTGTCCAATCTGGCACCCACAGCTCTCGATTTGGTTTATCTTTGTAGAACTTGAAACTTTCGTAATCCTTCAAATGCCTCTTGCTTGGTACCAAATCTGGATAGTTAGTCATTGAGTTGGCCAGCTGTGGATCAGGCTCATCCTCCAAAACATCGTAATACTCAGTCGTGTGCTCCACCACTCGCTGAGATTGTTGGGTTGGAACTCCAAGACATCGATATGGAGAACGATCTGATCCACATCAGACCCAATTCAATCAGACGTCTTAAGACCCGTAACAGTAAACGTACATTGCCCTTGGTTGGGTATGCTAAAATGGCAATGGAGCTTGCACTATAAAATATACTAAAGTATATATAAAATCTTGAAAACAATCCTAAAGTATGTTAATATAAACTTATGCAACAGATCTGCTTATATTGCTATTCCGTTGCGAGTGCCGGCAAAAGCATTTGGCAAAATCATAAAAATTTAAGATGGAGAACACTAATGGATGGATCCATTGAGTGGGAGAAATTTCATCCAATTGAGGATGAAAATGATTTTCCCAATTCAAAAGACAGAAGATGCCCAAGATGCGGAAACCCAGTATCGGGACGACCAAACAAAATCTATTGTTCTGGAAATTGCAGAAAACGCTATAAAGAGGGAAGACGAAACGCAGCCCTGAGCATGGCGAAGAGGCGAGAGAATGCAGAACTTTATGACCGAGCTAAAAGACTAACTGAGATGTTGTATCTGACCCCACCAATGGAACGATTAGGTTTTATGAAAGACTTGATCGATATAGCAAGGGCAGGACAAGATGCGCAGCTCAGGGATATCTTGAGCAACCAAACACTGATTAAGTTGAGTTGGTCTGAGAAACAAAAATACCTGCATCGCAAAAGTTCTGACTATTGCACAATATCTCAGGCCGCATCGAATTATTGCAAAAGATTTTGGAAGGCGAATGTCAGAGATGTGGTCTATGGACGAGCACCCGAGCCACCGACTGGAGTGGTGAATTGAAAAGTGTCCTCCCATAAATAAGGGGAAACATGATGCTATGCTTTATGAAGAGACAATCAGTGTGAGACTAAACAATATTGAGATAACTTAAAGTAACAGTTCCTTTTTTATCTCAAAAGTATTTTCAACCTTTTATTCAGCTTCTTCTTCTAAGATTGATTCTGCGGCCCAAATGCCGCTTAAGTATGCGCCATGTGTAGTTCCTGCATAATCGAACGTCGTATGCTCCCCACAAAAAAATAGTGTGTTATAATAATCGCCTGCCACACCCTCCGCTAATCCATCAAAATCTTGTGGTGCACAGGAATTTGTTGGATAAGAGTAGGCACCAAAGGCTGCTTCAACTTGCGACCACTTCGTTGAAACTAGCTGAACTGGATTAGGCACCCTGTCTCCCCAAATATATCGCAAAACAGATAGCGCATCGTTTTTTAGTTATTGTTCGCTCATTTTGTCTGCGGTCATAGCATAGTCACCACAGGATATTCCCATTAAAATATTTTTGTCACTGAATGTTTTGTAATTCATCCATAAGTTCCATCTGCCCGTAGGCTCGGTTGCAATTCCAAAGTATTGTACTGCAGGATCCCAAAAAGGCTTTTCAAACTGCAAGCCAACCTTTGTGACAGATCCAAAACCGAGTCGCTTTATTTTGTTTTCAAATTTTGTTGGTAATTTGGGCACAAATTGTATCTTGTTTTTTTTCAGAACTCCTAGAGGAACACTGCATACTACATAATCTGCGAAAAAGTCATTGTTGATACAAGAAACTTTAACGCCATCGCCACCATAGGATATTGCCTTAACTTTACATCTCAGTTTGATGTTCAAGTCTCGAGTTAACGGTTGCAAAAGTTTATCGTAACCCTCTGTCAATATTACGTCTTTTCCATTAAAATAATCGTCTTCGTCGTGGTAGTACGCAGATAAGTTTCCAATTGATGCACCCTTATCGAATTCGGTATACGCAGAAAATGCCCATCTCAGCAGGGGGTCACGCATTACCCCAGGAAATTCAGCTTCAATCACTTCCAAAAGCGTTCGAGTATCGCCCGTGTCTAATTCGTTATCTATATGTTTAAGTATTGATGCCCATTTCCTATCAATATCGTCAAATTTCTTATCGCTAACTACACGCCCTTTGTTATCAAAAAGCATATAATTTTCGTCACTCGTTATGAATGTTTTGGCATCTATTTTTTTTGATAATTTTTTTATCGGATTCCTTGCACTAGGACCGTGGATCCATCCTGCTCCAATTTCAAATGGTGGTCCCATCGAATAATCTGTTTGTATTCTGCCGCCTACTCTATCTTCACATTCTAAAACTACTACTTCCGCACCGTGGGCTTTCAAGGTTTGGGCTGCTGCTAAACCCGATATTCCTGCTCCTACCACGATCACTTTGACGCCCTGAAGCTCTTGAGCAACGACATGGCTTGCGTAAAGTCCGAAGTAATAAGCTGGTATAACTGCAAGAGTTTTCAGTAAAACTGATCTACGAGTGCTCCCAGTTAAGTGCTTTTTAGAAGTCTGTGACATGTTTCAACGGGATGCTAAGCCATCTCTGGCCGTCCTAAATTTAGAACTAATATTGACTAACATACATTAACTAAGGTTAATAAGAAGGCTAAAATAAAAAATATCCAAGTGAATAAAGAGTAGTAATACATCTTGTTTAACACTTTACGGATCTCCTGATTGGAAAATTTGAATAATAACCAACCTACTCAGGAGGTATGGCCCATGCGGTACCCTTTCTTACAGAGAAATTTATTCCCTTTGGTCCAAGTTTTCCATAATTTCCGCTATCCGCTCTAACGTGCCGTTATGAGAGTAGGATTGAACCATCGTATCTGGCTTATTTTCCCATGGAAATCTATGGTCAGCAAATAACTCAACACCTGGTTTGAACTCATAATATTTCCTTAGCATTCCGGAAAATATGTATACCATTCCTTCAATAAGATCCGGCTTAGTATATACATTCATGCCACATGAGCTACAGAATGTTACGTGAAGTAAATTTCCACTACCTCCTTCGTAACTGAATGTTTTGTGGGCTCCTGAAATCTCCACATCTAACTCTGTGTAAACAAAAACTTTGGATGAACCATCAAAAAGTACTTTGCAATCTGTGCAATGACACATGAAATGCATCATGGGATCATTCTTGAAATTTATTTTTGTTGCTCCACAAAAACACTTAGCTTCTCGCATTTCACTAGCCATTGAGTTCACCCCTTCAAGTCAGCTCTTAAAAGTAAATTTAAAGAAACGATAGATCTGTTTATGTTTCATTCCAAGCCGTTTTACTTATCAGCTTCCGAGTAATTGCCAGGAATGTGGCTCACAGGTCTGTGAATCTGCCCTCTGGCAAAGGCTGAATATATGCATCGGGGAGGGTGCGGGTGGCCCATGCGGGGTTGTATACGATTTACTGCTTTCACCTACGGAACGGATTTAGCAGATATGGTACTTACTCATCCTCTTTGTCGTCCCATCATCTTGGACACCTCTTGTCACACATTGGCACACATCGGGGCTATGTCGTATGTTGACTGGCAGTGCAAACCGTGTGAGTCTATCACACAGGAATTGACGTAAGTTACTGAAAAGACTTGGAAGTGCCCCTATAGCTCAGCTGGTAGAGCAACTGATTTGTAATCAGTGGGTCGGGAGTTCGAGTCTCTCTGGGGGCACCACTTTCCTAAGATATCTCAGGTTAAGCCACTGATTTCCAACGATTTACTGTCATGTCAATCGTGGGAGGCCACCACATGGACCACCAGCGTCCTCA
>CALITN010000064.1 GCA_938041595.1 uncultured Flavobacteriaceae bacterium
GGAGAATTAACAAGGTTTCCATCAGTGGAGTAGCGGATGGAATCTACAACACTTTTTTTTGGAAGCTTTAAGTCAAACATAAGGGTGTCCTGTAGGCTCGGCTTCTCGGTATTGGTTTTAATTTTAAGTTTGGCCTTTAATTCTTTTTCGTCATCACAGGTTGAAGCGATCAGGGTAAGTAATAGAAGAAAAAGGGGTTTGTACATGCTTAATTTTTCATCCAAGGTATTTAATAAAATTCAGTTTTACAATGCGATTGTACACAAGAGAAATTCTATATTTGTGGCGGGCAAGTTCTGCACAACCAGCTCCTGCCGAATCCCCCCAGGGCGGGAACGCAGCAAGGGTAGGCGGTTGTAGCGGTGTGATGCGGGTCGCTTGCCCTTTTTTATTGTATGGGAAAAATAGTCATCATCACGGGTGCTTCTTCGGGCATAGGCAAAGCCACTGCCGACTATTTGAGCCGACAAGGACACACCGTTTTTGGCACCTGTCGTAATCCTGCCAATTATCCTAAGCCTGATACCTATTCTTTAGTAGCCTTGGATATTACGGAAAATGAAAGCCTTGAAACGTTTGTTTCCTATTTTCGGGACAACAGTATTATTCCGGAAGTCTTAATTAATAACGCAGGAGTAGGAATCACCGGTCCGGCAGAGGAGCTGCCCATCCCAGCAATACGTGCGCATTTTGAAACCAATTTTTTTGGTCCCATTGCCCTAACCCAGGGTTTACTGCCCCTGTTGCGAAAAGCTGATAATGCCTGTATTATAAATATTACATCCATTGCGGCTTACTCAGGCTTGCCATTCCGGTCTGTCTATTCTGCTTCAAAAAGTGCTTTTTCGATATTTACAGAAGCCTTGCGGATGGAGCTTCGGAAGGCACACATTCGGGTAGCAACCATCGCTCCTGGGGATTATGCCACAGACATTGCTTCTCGTCGGCATCACGCTCCCGTTATTAAGGATTCACCCTACGAGACAATCTATTCAGAAGCCCTAGCGACTATGAATTCTCATGTTGACAAAGGCAGTGATCCCCTAGAAATCGCGCAAACAATCGAAAAAATCATTTTTGAGACCCATCCAAAAGTTCATTACTTATCAGGTAAATGGCTTCAAAAATTTTCTGTAGCTTTAAAAGGAATCATACCGAGTAGATGGTATGAAAAACTAATAAGCAATCATTACAACATATAACTGAAACTGGATCTATGAAATTTTTTATTGACACTGCCAATCTCGATCAAATTAAGGAAGCCCAAGATATGGGAATTTTGGACGGGGTAACCACCAATCCATCTTTAATGGCCAAGGAAGGCATTACGGGAAAAGATAATATTCTGAAGCACTATCTTGATATTTGTGAGGCAGTTGAGGGCGATGTTTCGGCCGAAGTGATTGCTGTTGACTTTGAAGGAATGGTCAAAGAAGGAGAGGAGTTGGCTGCATTGCACCCCCAGATTGTGGTAAAAGTTCCGATGATCAGAGAAGGCGTAAAAGCCATTAGATATTTCTCTTCAAAAAATATCAAGACCAATTGTACACTGGTATTTTCGTCGGGTCAGGCCTTGCTTGCCGCCAAGGCTGGAGCGACGTATGTTTCGCCTTTTATCGGTCGATTAGATGATATCGGATTCGACGGGATGGAATTGATCGAAGAAATTCGTTTGATTTATGATAATTATGCCTTTGAAACAGAAATTTTGGCGGCTTCTGTTCGTCATACGCGCCATTTGATTGCTTGTGCACAGCTAGGTGCTGATGTTATGACGGGTCCATTGAGTGCCATTAGTGGTTTGCTCAATCATCCATTGACGGATAAGGGACTTGCTCAATTCCTAGCAGATCATAAAAAAGGAAACTAAAGACCTTCCTCAAACTCCTCTGACATCAGGTTGGCAAATCCATTTTGGATTTGCCCCTTTTTATCGATAATAATGGTTTTATTAAGAAGGGTGATCACCCACTTCTTGCTTGCCGTACCAAAATCGACCAGACCATATTGATTTTTCGGATCTAGTTCCATCATTTTGTACACCTCAAGAGCAATAGGGTTGAGGGGTTGAATGGAAACACCGACAAAACGATAGTTGGGATGCTTTGCTTTAAGTATTTTTACTCTTTCAATGGTGCTTTTAAAATGGTTCATTTGCGTTTGCGACCAAAAATAAAGAACGGTAGGTTTTTCCCACATCTGATTACTGGAAAGGAGTTTTAGTTCTGCATTTTGGAGGATGATTTCAGGCAGTTTTTTGCCAGCATCCATTTGATTGATGTCTTCGTGGAGTGCTACAATTTCTTCTAAGTAGGAAGGGGACGTATTGATGTCAAAATAATATTCCAAAAATTTCTCGTGATTACTGTGATTGCCAAAGTTGAGTAATTCTTCATAGGCCACAGCACGAGCTAAGTTGTTACGCACGCGGTTGCCAGTGATTTTATCTTGGATCACCTGAAGTCTTCGCAAATTAAAGTCGGTGTCTTCTCGTGCGGCTAGGTAATTTTCACCCGGGAGTAATGCCTCCCGCGTGAGATAGTTCATCAGATAGGTGATGTAGGGGTCAAAAAAAGCCAGATCGTTTTCCCCGTAGTTCAAAAACTTTCGATAACCAGAAAAACGTCTGTTTTGAAGGGTATCCCATTGACTACCTCTTAACATGGCATAGCGCTCTTGGATTCCAGCATAGGTATAGACATAAGCAGCCTGCGTGATCTTTTGAGCGTAGGGCGTGAGTTGATTTAAGGAATCCATTTGAATCCATTGCTGCTTTTTATCTTTTAGTAGGGAGTCAACGGTTTGCTTAAATACCTCAGGGCTTGTAGCGTATTGAGAAGCGAGGAAGTTGTTTTCGAGTTCTAAACGAAGCCGGATATCGGTAAGGAAATTATTTTTGCTAGCACCACGCCCCGAAAAAAAAAGCGATTCATGAAAGGCAGCAGCATTAATGCGTACCCATAGACTATCGCCAGGTTCCAAAAGGATGGAGGTGAACTCTGGAATATGCTCCATTTTGTAAATTCCTGGGGGCAAAGAGTCGTATTTCCGTGAAAATCGAGTAGCTCTTTTAAGTAAAAAGGTATCCAAAACACGATTGCCAAAATATACACTGACAAAGGAAGAGGAGGGTTTAACTACCTGGCCACCAAGAAATATAGCAGTATTTGGTGGCTTTTCACAACTCCAAAAACCAATGAGCATGAGTCCTAACCACAGTGCTTTTTTCATTACTATTCTTGTCC
>CALITN010000065.1 GCA_938041595.1 uncultured Flavobacteriaceae bacterium
TGGTTTCTAAATTGAATCCAAAACCAGGGGGAGCATTGGCTAATTCATCGCACAACACCCATATTGTTCCCGATTTTATTCTCACACTCGAAAACGGACAAACCAATGTAGAACTCAATCGACGCAATGCCCCTGAGCTTCGGGTATCAAATGCCTATAAAGAAATGTTTGCGGGTTATAAAGAAGCTCCTAAAAAGAGTAAATCCCAAGAAGAAGCCGTGCTTTTTATCAAGCAAAAACTGGACGCCGCCAAATGGTTTATTGAAGCGATCGAACAGCGATATAACACATTGTTGATGACCATAAATGCGATTGTCGAACACCAAAAAGACTATTTTTTAAGCGGAGATGAGAAGCATCTCAAGCCCATGATCCTAAAAGATATTGCTGATAAAATTCATATGGATATCTCGACTATTTCTCGAGTGGCCAACAGCAAATACATCGATACGCCTTATGGCACCAAATTACTCAAGAGCTTTTTTTCAGAGGGAATGAAAAATGAAGAGGGTGAAGACGTATCTACCATTGAGATCAAAAAAATATTGGAACAGCTGATTCAGAAGGAAGACAAAAAAAGTCCTCTGACCGATAGTGCATTGTCGGACTTGTTAAAGGAAAAAGGCTATCCCGTAGCTCGCAGAACCGTTGCTAAATACCGAGAGCAATTGGAATTTCCAGTAGCACGATTGCGCAAGCAGATTTAGAAGAGATAAAAAACAAGCCCCAAGGATAACAAACGAATATTTGCATCATCATCCATTAATGAGGTGTTCGCAAATAACGGTTTGAGGGTATATGCCAATTGCAAATTCCATGTATTGTATCCCAAGGAAAGATAGGTGGAAGGAATCCATTCCGAAAGCAATTGTTGTTGTTCAGTCTTTAAAGTCCAATTTCGATTCCATTTCATTCCACCATAGACACGCCAAAAAGCGTATTGGGTAGGAGAAGAAGAACGCCATCGTAATTCAACAGGGATACTCAGAGATTGAAAAGAAAAAGGTTGGGGGTTTTGCACATATGAAAATGCAGCTTGTGCTTGTTCTAGATTCCAGCGAATGTTATTTCTAAGGCTGTTCCTTTCATAACCCAGTCCTACACCTATTGCAAAGCGTCCCGAGCGATGCAACGGAAAATCTCGAATGAAACCCAAAGAAAACTGACTAGATAATCCCTCTTGGTTGAACGAATCAGCTTTGCTTTCGTTGACGAGATAACTAACCCCAAAATAAAATTGGTCTTCTCTGTAGAAGGAATCTTCCTTAACCTCTTGCGCATAGGATGTCAAAAAACTGCTGATAATAAGAAAAAAGCAATATCGAAACCGACGATCCATGAGTGAAAGGTAAAAAAAAATGCCTCGTTTAGGAGGCATTTAAGAACTATTGAAAAGGTATTAATTCATGTTTTGACGGTAATCACCAACACGCGTCGTGTAGTTAATTTTCAATGCATTTACTTTACGAAGTTCTTGCTTGATATCACTAACGAGGCCCATTTTGGTGTCTCCATCCACTTTAAGAGCAGTGGTCAAAACATTTTGTAACTCTTGTCTTTTGGAAGCACGTTCAGCTAAAATAAAAGCTCCTACTTCTTCCACAGTGGCAAATTTGTCATTCAACTGAATACGCCCTCCGGTTCCATATTTGTCAGCATAACGACTGGATGGCTTCCCCGCATAGATATACATAATACGGTCTTTTTTATCCAGTTTTTGTACTTGATCGGCAGCAGGCAGTGTGTTACTTACCATCAAAGTACTGTCACGCATTACTGTTGCGACCATAAAGAAGAACAATAACATGAAAACGATATCGGGAAGTGAAGCCGTTGAAATCGCAGGCAAATCACCACTCTTTTTCTTTTTAAACTTTGACATACGTTCTAGTTTTTATTGGGCTCAGCCTCTGATAATTTCTGTGGAAACAAGTCTTTCACCTCATCCAACTTCGGTTTTAAAGTAGACTTTTCATCTGGAGAAGTACGAGGATCGTTATAGATTTTATTGGCCTCAACGAAAGTCATTCCCATCATGGGATTCAGACGTTGAAACTCACGGTTTCGCAAGTCATTGTAGGCGGCTACCAATTCATTTTGCACAGCAACATATACTTTGTAGGAAGTTTCTCTGTCATTCTTCAAAGAAATAATCGCCTTTTGGGGATTGTCAGAAGAGGAAGAATCTCTCTTACCTTGGCAAAAATCACAAGCTTCTTCGCCTTGTCCCCCTCCGTTATCTAAGAACTCAATCGCCATTTGGCGTAGGTCTTGGATTTCGGTTGGTTCCTCTTCAACAAGCAACTGATTGTATTTATTCACAACTACAGTAAAAATGTTTCGCTGACGGATAATAATATCTTCCTGCTCTTGTTCATCCATCGGAGGTAACTTACGATTCAGGCCACTGTCGGTCTCAATCGTTGTGGTCACCAAAAAGAAAATCAACAAGAGGAATGCGATATCTGCCATGGATCCGGCATTCACTTCAGGTGCGGCTCTTTTTGCCATACTGCTTTATCTTTTAAGGATTCGTTGCACACCAGAAAGCCCCATAGCTGCAATGGCAACAATGGCCAAAATGTAAAAAATTCGCAAGCCTGCTCCTACCCAGCGTGATCCGCTAGCAGAAAGGACTTCACCATCTTTTAAGGGGGTTTCAACTCCAGTAGACAAACC
>CALITN010000066.1 GCA_938041595.1 uncultured Flavobacteriaceae bacterium
TCAAATGAATTATACCCATGCGGGGGAGGAGTATGTATTCAATCTCATTGACACCCCCGGTCACGTAGATTTTTCCTACGAGGTGTCGCGTTCTATCGCTGCCTGCGAAGGGGCCTTGCTCGTGGTTGATGCTGCGCAAAGCATTCAAGCACAAACCATTTCCAACCTTTATTTGGCGTTGGAAAACGATCTGGAAATTATACCCGTTCTCAACAAAGTAGACTTGCCCTCGGCCAATCCCGAAGAAGTAACCGATGATATTGTAGACCTTATTGGCTGCAATGCCGAAGAAGTCATTCCCGCCTCAGCCAAAACAGGACTGGGCATTGAGGATATTTTAACGGCCATCGTCGAACGCGTGCCAGCTCCCAAAGGCGATCCCAAAGCCCCTTTACAAGCGTTGATTTTTGATTCGGTATACAATCCCTTCCGAGGTGTTGAGACGTATTTTAGAATCTTGAACGGAGAAATCAATAAAGGCCAGAAAATTCAATTTATGGCTACTGGTAAAAACTATTTTGCCGACGAAATCGGAACCCTCCGTTTGCAACAAGAACCCAAAAAAACCATTGGAGCAGGAGATGTAGGGTACCTCATCACTGGAATCAAAGAAGCCAAAGAAGTAAAAGTTGGAGATACCATCACTGAAACAGAAAATCCAACACCCATTGCCATCTCTGGCTTTGAAGAGGTAAAGCCGATGGTTTTTGCCGGAATTTATCCCGTTGATACCGAAGATTATGAGGAGCTGCGAGCCAGTATGGAAAAACTGCAACTCAATGATGCCTCCTTGGTCTTCCAACCCGAAAGTTCCGCTGCACTTGGTTTTGGATTTCGCTGTGGCTTTCTTGGAATGCTTCATCTGGAAATCATTCAGGAACGCCTTGAACGCGAATTCAATATGAGTGTTATTACCACAGTGCCCAATGTGTCCTATCACGCTTTCACCAAAAAAGAACCCGATACCATTCTCCCGGTCAATAACCCTTCAGACTTACCCGACCCCTCCTACCTAGACCGTGTGGAAGAACCTTTTATTAAAGCCACTATTATCACCAAATCGGACTATGTTGGAAATGTAATGTCGCTTTGTATTGAAAAAAGAGGTACCATAACCAACCAAACTTATCTCACCACTGAACGTGTCGAACTTAGTTTTGACCTTCCCTTGGCCGAGATTGTTTTTGATTTTTACGACCGCCTCAAAACCGTATCCAAAGGCTATGCCTCTTTTGACTATTCACCCATTGGTCTGCGAAGTTCCAAACTGGTCAAAGTTGATATTTTACTCAATGGAAATCAGGTAGATGCTCTTTCTGCATTAATTCATGCAGACAACGCCTATACCATCGGGAAAAAAATGTGTGAAAAATTGCGCGCCTTGATTCCGCGACAACAATTTGATATCCCCATTCAAGCGGCGATTGGTGCCAAAATTATTTCCAGAGAGACCATCAAAGCCCTTCGAAAAGACGTTACCGCCAAATGTTATGGAGGCGATATTACCCGTAAACGAAAGCTGCTGGAAAAACAAAAGAAAGGGAAAAAGAAAATGCGTCAAGTAGGTAATGTAGAGATTCCTCAGCAAGCTTTTATGGCCGTTTTGCAACTAAACGATTAGATTACAGGGCGTTCCCGTTTTGTCATATTTTCTATCTTTAGAAAAAATCAAAACATGAAAAGCGTTTTCTCTTTATTCATAAGCTGTTTATTTGTGTCCTTTGGTTGGTCTCAATCAGCTGCACAACTAGACCAATGGGCCTCCGATGCTACCTTGGAGTCCTTCCCCATGTTACGCGAAATACTAAGCATCCCCAACGATGGTCTGCGGCTGCCTGAAATTGAATTAAATGTTCAGTGGTGTGAACGCCATTTTTCAGAAAGAGGCTTTACCACAAAACGAATCGAAACACCAAAAGCCCCTTTGCTTTTGGCTGAAAAAAAATTCCCTGGAGCCAAGCAAACCGTCCTAGTGTATTTACAACTCGATGGTCAACCCGTAGATCCTTCCAAGTGGCAACAAGAAAACCCCTATACCCCCGTCCTTAAAAAACAAAACGCCCAAGGGGAATGGGAAATCATCGATTGGGAAAATATTAAAGACTATCAGGATGACTGGCGCATTTTTGCTCGTTCTGCTAGTGATGCCAAAGGTCCCGTGGTGATGTTTTTAAAGGCAATCGATGTCATTAGCCGTGAAAAACAAAACCCTAATTTCAACCTAAAAGTAATCATGGACTTTGAGGAAGAGCTGGGCTCTCCCCATTTGCCTGAAGCAGTAAAAGCCAACCGGACCCTTTTGGCTGCTGATCAATTGATCATTTTTGATGGGCCTATGCACCGCTCTGGAAAACCCACGCTGTCTTTTGGAGCCCGAGGGATCTCCACCGTGCAATTAACCACCTATGGTCCTGTGGCCCCTCAGCACAGTGGTCATTTTGGAAATTATGTCCCCAATCCTGCCTTGCGATTGGCCAAATTACTCGCCTCCATGAAAGACGATCGCGGACGAGTGACCATCCCAGGCTATTATGACGGAATTCAAATTGATAACAAAACAAAAAAGATCCTTCAAGCTTTTCCTCATGATGAAGAGACTTTTATGAAAACCCTCCAGATTGGAGAAGTAGATAAAGTAGGGCCTAACTATCAGGAATCCATTCAATACCCCTCTTTAAACATTCGAGGGATGCAATCCGGGTGGATCAACGACAAGGCGCGAACGATTATTCCCGCATGGGCTCGTGCAGAAATTGATGTCCGTCTTGTTTTGGAATCCGACCCCGAACGTCTGATTGGGTTGATCAAAGAGCACGTCGAAAAACAAGGCTACTGGGTTCTAAATCGAGAGCCCACTCCTGAAGAGCGTACACGCCATCCAAAAGTAGCGACCCTAACCTCTGAAATTTCCTACCAATCCTTCCGGACGGACTTGGATACCCCCGTGGGAAAATGGCTTCGAAAGGCCTTGATTAAAGGCTTTGGAGAAGAACCCATTCGCGTTCGAATGAGTGGGGGTTCTATTCCTATTTCTCCTTTTGTCAATACACTTGATATCCCTGCTGTGTCAGTTCCTACAGTCAACCGAGACAACAACCAACATAGCCCAAACGAAAACATTCGTTTGCAAAACTACCGCAATGGCATTAAAACCATTTTAGCCATACTAATGGAAAAGCTGTAAAGATTATGACTGCTTTTTCTAATCAA
>CALITN010000067.1 GCA_938041595.1 uncultured Flavobacteriaceae bacterium
CAAAAGAAAAATGGCAAATCCAGAAATGAGTAATTCCAAATGCCAGCTCTCTTGCTGAAGGATTTCCAACCAATTGGATAGCGTCTGTTTTTCGTTTTTATTCATTCTTATGGTCGCCCTTGGTCGATCTCCTTTGGGACATCTCAAAAGATGTTGAGAAAACCTAAAGGGCTTGATTTATGGTTGTATCTAAGATAACAATAAATGCAGACTCTCTGTTCCTAAGACTCGAGTGGAATAAAAATTAATTCTATCTTTAATTCACCCTAAATAAAAATCGCACATGAAAAAGACACTCCTCGTTTTTTTACTTATAAGCGCATTCATCCAATGTTCAAAAGGAGATTCTTCAGTACCTTTCAACCTCCCCACATTAGAACAAAACTTTGGACCCCAGACTACAACGCTTCCTCTTGAGGGTCAATACACCTTTTTTAGAGATGTTCCCTATGGTACAAAACCACAAAACAAATTAGACATACTACTTCCCTCAGCATCAGATATCAAAGGAGTCGTACTCTATTTTCACGGTGGTGGCTTTCTTTCTGGCAGCAAGGAAGATTTATATCTAAGCCCTTCAAAAGAGTTTATCCAAGCGCTTTTAGCAGCCGATATTGTGGTTATCAATGCCGCTTATACATTTATCAGTGACATAGCATCCGAAGGGGTGTTTACCGCTCTAGAGGAAGGTACTCAAGTCATTGAATTCACCGAAAGAAATGCTGCATTAATGGGAATTCCTTCCCAGCAAATCGTACTCGCCGGTGTTTCAGCAGGAGCAGGGATTGCCCAATGGAATGGATTTCGCAACGAAACCAATGAATCTATCCGTGGGATTGTAGCTACTTTTGCCCAAAGCAGCTATGACCTCTACGAATGGGAAAAGCTCTTTCCCGATTACTCCTTGGACAGCCTTCGAACCAAATACGAAGAACTGGACACCCTTTTCACCGATTTCTACAACGGAGATGCCGATGAAGAAAAGAGAGCTTTGTTGGATTACCGGAACTTTATGGATGTCAACGATCCTCCTTTTTATGTATTTAACCCCGTTTACGAAGATGCTTTTATAGATGCCAACGACTCCTTGGATTTTAATGTCCTGTTCCACAGTGTCAAACATGCTGATTATCTCCGTCAAAAGGCTTTAACCGTTGGGCTTGAATTTTCGGGTGGCTACAAGGAGGCTCCTGAAGCCTTTATCGAAAGGGTGCTTTCTAAGTAAATGTTTCTATCTCTTGAACTGGAGGGTACAGTAAAAAGTTCGCGGCTCCGAAGGAATGATTCCAGGCCCAGGGTATCCTGTTGCGCGTCGAGTAAAGTACGTGGCATCTAAAAGGTTATTGATTCCTGTTTCTAAGCGCCAATTCTTGAACCCATAGGCTAGCGAAAAATCTAAAATGCTATAGGCAGGAATACTCCCCTCAATCCCTCGTTGATTGTCTAAAACATCTTGTGGAGCATTGGTGGCATCTGTAAACTGTTCTGAAAGGTGGGTGAATAACAGACTTGAACTGAGGTTTTTCCAGCCCAATTGAAGTCCTGTTTTCAAATTTACTTTTGGAATAAATTCTACTTGATTGCCTTTGACCCCAACAGCTTCAGAAGCGATATACTCAGAATTTGTCAAGGCAAGATTGGTAAAGAAATTCCCCCGAAGTGTCTGTTCCGGAAGCGATAGTACCTTAACCAAATTCCAATCTAACATTGCCTCTAGACCGTAAATAAAAGCATCCCCAATATTTCCCCGTCTTCTTTTGATACTATTGTCCTCAGCGACAAAAAGAACTTCCCCCAAGCGTTGATTGTATTGCAGTCCAAAAAAGCTCACATCAAAGGAAAGCTTATCGGCAAAATTCCCTCGAATTCCCAGGTCTGTCGTCATCCCTTTTTCATCTGTAATATCATTATCAACGATATAGGATGGGTTGATCACTCGGATATCGCTAAAAGTCACCGAGCGAAAATTTTGACTCAGATTGGCATAGCCCTCTACGGATTTTGAAAAATCATACGCAATTCCAATTCCTGAAAGCACAAAACCCCTTTCAAAAATTCGGTCATCGGGAATACTTTCATTCAATATTGCGTTGCCTGCCAAATCGAGAACTATATTTTGAAAATAGCCAACACTCTCCGTTTTGATATATTCAGCACGAAGCCCAGGCGTAATGCTTAGCTTTTCCGTAATAGGGAATATGTTTTCAGCAAAAAAAGCAAGATTTTGATTGGGAAAACGAAAGTTTGCCTGTCTTTCATAATTGGGGAAATCAGTAATGGCAAAACTAAAATTGGGATTTCTACCCGTACTCCCTGGACCTTGTTGCTGAGTATTATACGTGTTGTAAAACTTTGCCCCAAGCAGTAATGCGGCTTTTTCATTTTTCAAATCATAGCGATGGAGCCAGCGCGTTTCAATTCCCCAATTTTGAAAGTGATCCACTAATAATTCTCTTGGATAGTCGTCAGCATCGGGCTGTGAAACTCGATTTTGACGAAAACCGACGGCCTCTCGACTCGCATCCAAACCAAAAAATTGTACACTCAAATCCGTATTCACCGAAAAACGATGATCCACTCGAAAGGCGTACAACTTCCAATCCACATCAAACCAGTTTCGCCACCGATTGCTATACTTTGGGTTTTCATAGAATTGTGCATCTGTGAGCCCTCCTGCCTGTTGTGCCAAATAATTAAAATAGCTAACTTCTGTTGTCAGTTTGGTCTTCTCCGAAAGTTGATAGCTCAGGTGAACATGGGTATTTCTACTGCTGAAGGCCGAATTGGGTCGCCACCCCTTCCCTTCCTTATAATTGTGATAAGTGTAATATTTTAGCTTGCCTTGGGTTCCACTTAAACTGCTAAAATGGGTCATCAAACCATAGGAGCCAATGGTTTGTCGGCTGATTAATTCTAAGGGTTTTTGACTTGGTTCACGAAAACGAAAATTCACCAAACCCCCAAACTGTGTCCCATATTGTAAGGACGCCGCTCCACGAATAATCTGAATTTCAGAGAGCGCTTCTGCTGGAGGAGTGTAATAACTTTCGGGATACCCCAATACATCGGCACTGATGTCATAGTTGTTTTGACGCGTATTGAAATTAGCCGATCGGCTAGGATTCAAACCTCTACCGCCAATATTCAGCTGAAGGCCGGCATCTCCATTTTCGTATATGTTGAGCCCCACCACTTGGCTATAAATCTGTCTTGGCGCATTCGCCGCAAGATTTGCCGTTAGCTGGTTCAGTTGGATTACTTCAGTTTTTTTGCCGGCATACAAAGCCGTTCCTTCGACTTTCTTTAGACTCCTCAGTGCAAAAAGTTGTTTGCGCCTTTGCCACAATACCACTTCGGATAAATTTTCCGACAAGGGTTCCAATTTTATTTTGACTTCAGTGGTTCCTGCGATTGTTAGGGCAATTTCTTTTACCGCATAGTTATAACTATAAACAATTAGCTTGTAATCTCCTGAAGGAAGATTCTTAAAAGTAAAACTCCCGTCCGCTGCAGTTTCTTGTAGAGTTCCTTTTTCTATAAGATACACCTCTACAGCCGTCAAAGGTTGCTCCGTTTGGTTGACGACCTTTCCCGATAGCATCCACTGAGCCAATAGATTAGGCATGCCGAAGAGCAGCAAAAAAAGTACCTTAAATCCCTTCAATGACATCGTTAAATGGTAAAATCCACGTTTTATGTCGTAGTGATTCTTTTTCAACAGATAGATTCACGTTGGGATCAATAAATGGTTGGCTTAAACGACCATTTAAAGACACATAGGATTCTACATACACTTCAACATTTTGATGGCCTTGTTTTGAAAAATGCTCCGTAAGGAAATGGGCGTATTCTAAAATAAAGTCAGGCTGAAAACTCATCTGCTTTTCTTGGAAGGCTGTTAAAAAATCGGAATTGTCAACATAAAATCGTTTTCCTGACTGGCCGTCTACGATTTTAAATTGCGCATAGCCGCTTTTTTCCATCAACATCACACGCCACGAAAATCGGTACCCTTCTTCGGTCCAAAACAATTCGCCAGGGTACAAAAGGTAGCGCCATGGAAAAAGAAGCTGAAAAAGTAACAAGCCCGCAACCATATAGGAAGCCATCAACACTTTGACCTTTTTTTCATGCGAACGCAACTTCTTTTTTTTGGGAATAATAGACGCCCATGAATTCGTAAAACGATGGATAAATCCAAGAATTTTTTGATGCAAAGATGCATCAAAAAACACAAGGCTACTCACGATCATGATGTAGGGAAACATCCCAATAGGAAACAAGATCCCTGTCATCAAGTGAAACAGTACCACCAATACAAAAGCGAGTTTTCGACTGGGGCGCCATAACAATAAAAACGGAATGAACAGATCGTATAAAGCTCCTGACCAGCTAAAGAAATAATGAACCCATTCTTGGGAAAGAAAACTCCCCAGGAAAGGAATAGCAACTTTGGAGGGTAACCATATTTTAAGGGGCATTGCCTCCAGCATCCAGTCGCTGTTGAGTTTGGCAAGCCCAGCATAAACATAAACCGTTCCTAAAAGCAATTTCAATGCATCCAAATTCCATCGTGGAATCCACCTATTTCGTTCCCTGTCGCCCTCTGTTTTTTCCGTTCTTGTCGCATCTACTGAAAAATACTGCGCTGCCGGTAGAAAACACAAGACCAAGCTCAATACACTGATAAAATAATAGTGATTTAAATAGGTGGTTTTGTCCATCAACTCGATATAGGTAAAACTGAGGAAAAACATAGCTATAGCCAATCGATAGTACAATCCAACCATTACCAATAGTGCACTTAAAGCACAGACAACAAACAAAAGATAGGTGTAAATTCCCAATGGCTTAACCCATTCAAAACCATAGAAACTAAAATGAAATAGCGGCTCTAGATA
>CALITN010000068.1 GCA_938041595.1 uncultured Flavobacteriaceae bacterium
TTAGCGGAAGGGCCGCATCCAAATAAAAAAGTGTGACGGCAGCTTCTGTGGCTGTGTTGGCATCATTGGCATACATTTGCCCTCGATGGTATGCTGAAATACGAAGGCTCAACCTCTTTGGAACTTGATAGCGGAGCTCTCCCTGTGCCAAATGCTGTGGCAAACCTGGCAGGCGCATCTCTGAATAATCCGCATCGGGTGTTTGATACTCTTGATAGCGAAAGTCGGAATAGGTATAGTTTAGTTGCAGCTGCCAACGGTTGCGCCACTGCAAGAGATAGCTGCTTTCCAATCCTTGACGTGACGAACGTCCCGCATTACGATAAAAGGTACGCCCCGGAAAAGCATCCTGTTCAAACGGTACCAATTCATTGCGGCTGTCCACAAAAAAGGCGGTTAGCGAAAAGCGCTGTTGACGCTGTGTCCAGGCATAACCCAGTTCCATCGTTTGGGCTTCTTGGGGTTGCAGGCTGTCATTAAAGCCTCCTTGTCCGCTGGGATTGGCCGAAAGCTCACTTAAAACTGGCGTTTCATAGCTGCTAGCCGTATTCACAAAAATACGATGGTGAATCGCCCATTGATAATTCAAACCCAAACTGTAATTCCAAGAAGAAAGCACCCGTGCATCTGAATCCATACCATCGCTAAGAAAGCGATCTTCTACCGCCAGCCGATTGCGATCATAACGAAGTCCTCCTAAAAGGGTCCATTGGCGCCATTGCCAATCGTTGAGTAGGGAAAACCCAATACTAGAAAACTGTTCTTCTTGATCCAAGGTAGCGACGGCAACGGCTCCGTTGTTGTTGACAAAACGGCGACGCTGATCGGTCTGTTGGGCACCATCCACTCCCAAGCGCAGCCTATTTTGATAGGTCTTGCCTTCTGTTTTGTATTGCGCACTCCCACCAAAACCACCATAACGGCGGCCCAAATCCACAATACCACCATTGGCAAAAGGCAGTCGACCTAAGAAATCTCGGGTGGTGTAAAAAGCATATGCCTGATACTCCCATTGGTTTTGCGTAGCTTGCCAGGCCGTTCCCAATTTAAACTGTCCCACACTCTCCCCGGCTTGAAAGTCTACATTTCGTTGGCGAGCCTGCCGTCGGTCATCTGCCACATCCTTGGCAGTAATCCCTCCTGGGTCCTCCGCTTCGGGGCTATTGGCATAATTCATTAAAAAAGTAAGCCGATGGTTGGGCGCTAGCTGGTGCTTGACTTTAAGGTTGAATCCCAGATTTTGGAAACTGCTGTGGTCTCGGTAGCCCTTTTGTTGGGTATGTCCCATATACCCCATCACTAGCGTATTGCTGCGCTGATAAGACCCTTGAAGCTGATAATTTTGAAATCCAAAACTGCCAACGTGGACCGAGGGACGGAGGCTGTTGGTTTCCAATTGATCCCGAGTGCGAATGGAAATCACTCCCCCCGAAGCGTTGCCATACAAACTCGCTGCCCCACCGGGGATCAGTTCCATGGTATCGATCAGACCCAGATTGAGATTGTCCACCTGTCCTTGGCCATCGGGAGTGGTTTCTGGAATGCCGTCTACTACCAATTTAATACCTCGGATCCCAAAAGCAGAACGGGCACCAAAACCCCGTATAGCCACTCGTAGGTCTTGCGCAAAATTTTGTGTATTCAAGCTAAAAACCCCAGGGAATTCTTGAAGGTACTCTGCCAAACTCAGTTGCTGACGTTGGTCTTGAGTCTTAGAAAAATCACGAACAGACACCGCAAAAGGAAGGCGATTGGCTTGCTTTTGAATCCGAAAAGCTTCAAGAGTAATGCTGTCTAGTGCAATGGTGGTTGCAACTGTGGTTTGTCCCTGCAAAAAAAGAGGGAACAACAGCCCTACCATTATTTTTGAAAAGCGATCCATCCTTGTTGAAGCCATTGTTTGAAAGTCCGGACATCGGTATATTGAATGGGGCTATTCAAAAGTCTTCCCTGCGCCGTCATTTGTACATAAAAAGGTTGTGAGGCCGATTGAAAATTTAATGCCTGAAAAGCAGCCCATTTTTCCCCTACGGTATCAACCGATCGGATACTTCCATTGGGGTTGGTCATTTCAAAAGCGGCTCCATCTGATAATGGGGTGCGATCATCCACATAGAGGGAAACCAAAATATAATTTTCGTTCAGCAAGGGAAATACTTCCCCATCCGACCAAACATTTTCTTCCATCTTTCGGCAATTGACACAGGCCCATCCCGTAAAGTCGAGCAATAGGGGTTTGTTGGCTTGCAATGCAGCTGCTCGTCCTGTTTCAAAATCTTTATAACACTCCAATCCCAATGGGCAGTCCGATTGTTCGGAGCGTAGGGAATAAAATTCTGGAGGTGGGAAACCGCTTAATACCCTCAGATGATTTTCTGAAGACAGCAAGCCAAAAACTAAATAAAAAGACGCTAGAAGTGCAATCGATCCTGCAATTTTCCGTCCCATACGAAGCGGTGATTTGGATTCATGCGGAAATCGAAACAGCCCGAAAAGATAAAGCGTCATAGCCAAAGCCAGCAAGGCCCAAATTCCGATAAACACCTCACGTTTCAGCAAGCCCCAATGGCCTATCAAGTCGGCATTAGACAAAAATTTTAGTGCCAGTGCCAATTCTAGAAAACCAAGAACTACTTTAATTGTAGTCATCCACCCTCCCGAATGGGGTAAGGCCTGCAGCCAGCGTGGAAACAAAGCGAAAAAAGCAAAGGGAAAAGCCAAAGCCAAGCCAAAGCCCATCATACCGTAGGTCAACTGCAACGCCCCACCAGAACCGCTTAATGAGCCCGCCAGTAGCGATCCCAAAATAGGGCCGGTACAGGAAAACGAAACAACGGCCAAAGTTAAGGCCATAAAGAAAACACCAACCATCCCCGACCACTGGGAGGCCCCATCGGTCCGATTGCCCCAACTGCTGGGAAGCGTCAATTCAAAATAACCAAAGAAGGAGAACGCAAAGACCACAAAAACGCCAAAAAAGATCAGGTTAAGGGTGATATTGGTGGCCAATGTATTTAAAAATTCAGGATTGAGGTTATCCAACAAATGAAAAGGAAGGCTTAATAAGGCATAAATCAACACAATAAAAAAGCCGTAAAGAAGGGCTTGCTGTGTTCCTTTTTTCGGGTTTTGCTCTTGTTTGAGGAAGAATGAAACTGTCAACGGAATCATGGGGAATACACAGGGCGTTAGCAATGCCAAAAGCCCCCCTAACATTCCTAAGAAAAATATACGCCAATGATTGTTTTGTTCCTCCAATGCCGAAGAAGTCAGCAGGTCTTTGTTTTGTAAGTTTAAATGTAGTTGTGCTGCTCTTGCTTGACTGGCTTCACTCAGATTTTTTGTCTCAATCAGCAATTCCCCAGAGCGATTCAGTTGAAAGGTCTCGGTTCGGAAAATACAAAGTTTATCGTCACAAGCCTGATAGTTGATCTCTCCTTCAATACGGTCCCCACTAAGGTCTGCAAATCGGAACCGCTGGCGAAAGATGGCCGCTGTTTCGAAATAGGTCAAATCCATTTCAAAAACAGTATCAAAAGCGGTGATACTTTTGGATTCTTTGACCCCCTCTAAAAGGATGAGGGTACTATCAGCTCCAGTATAAATAAACTCCGTGGGAATGGCTCCTTCTGGATTTGAAAACTGGGAGTATAAATGCCACTTCTTTTCGATGGTGGCTCGATGCTGGATTTCAAAAGTCGTACTGTCTATTTGCTGCAGTTCATGACGCCATTTTACAGGGTCTTGCGACCATCCAGCGCTAATCCCTAAAAGAAGAAGCGAGGCAAGAATCTTTTTCATTTCGCAAAGGTAAGTAAAACCCCCTCAAGGTTTTTTTCAGAAGCCACAAATTTCTGATTACAGCGCACTCCCACCACCCATATAACTTCATCTTCTTTACAGAGCAACCACTGCTCCTCTTTCTGCTGCTGGCTGTATTTGGAGTCCTTGTAAAATTTGCTCAATAATTTCTTTCCTTTCATCCCTGTTGGGTACAAAAAATCACCCTCTCGGCGTTGCCGAAATTGCAAGGGAAATACAATTTTATCGGGATCCAAATATGCATGTTTAGCTTCTATTGGAACGGGTTTCCCATGCGAATAATAAAGCGAGACAGGAAGATTTTTTAGATCCGACCAATCGTGTAATGAGTAGATATTGGAAACACCTGTAGATAGCGGATCTAGTTGTAAATAATCCCGCTCTCGTTGCAAACGATGGCTTTGAGTAAATAGTGCTTTGCCAGACGAAGCCACCAAAAGTTTTTGCACCTCTTTGGCATCAAAACCGAAGGGAGAAAAAAGGCGGTGACACAAAAAAGCCTGATGTGGAGAATCCTTAAGTCCAGAAAGGTTGATTCGAACCTGCTGCTGTTTTTCTTGCCAATGCGTTTCTTTCCAATCCGCAACCTGGTTGGTGACAAAAGCTTGTTGCTGTTGACTCCAATCTAAGGTCGTTTGAAAATGGGTCGCCCATAAAGGGTATTGCTTTTCAATGGTGGGGAGCAGGTGGTGCCGAACTCGATTGCGTTGATAGGCATCCGTGACATTGGAATTATCCTCTTGCCAACGAATGTTTTCCTCTTTGGCATAATTTAAAATTTCAGCCTTTGTAAAGGGCAACAGCGGACGCTGAATACGTCCATTGGTTTCGGGAATTCCAAGGAGCCCTTGGGGGCCTGTCCC
>CALITN010000069.1 GCA_938041595.1 uncultured Flavobacteriaceae bacterium
TGAAGTAAGTTATACAGGATTTGTTTCCCAAGAGGTCACGGTAGGAAATCAGTCCTCAATTGATTTTCTTTTGGAAGAAGATTCGCAGATGCTTCAAGAGGTTGTAGTTACTGCACTCGGGTTTACTGAAAGCCGTGATAAACAAGGCGCTACCACAGCCATTGTCAGTACACAAGCCGTGGGAAGATCCGGAGAACCAACCATTGCCAATGCCTTGAGTGGAAAAGCAGCTGGATTGAGTGTTACTAGGACGAGTGGTGATCCTGGGGCAGGGAGTAGAATTCGGATCCGTGGTGCCAATACCATATTAGGAAGCAGTGACCCATTAATCATTGTAGATGGATCCCCTTTAAATAGTGCAACCACTAAAATTGTCAATGCCGGAAGCTCGAGCTCAGGAGCCATCAGTTTTGGATCAAGGCTTAATGATATTAATCCTGCGGATATTGCTTCCCTCCAAGTGCTTAAAGGCGCTTCAGCTGCTGCCCTTTGGGGGAGTAGAGCTGCCAATGGAGTAATTGTTATTACAACCAAAGAAGGGCAATCTGGAAAAGCTAAAATCACCTTTACCTCTAGCTATTCTTTTGACGAAATTTCAGAACGTATACCAAGACAGTCCGTTTGGGGACAGGGAAGAAATGGATCGTATTCTCCAACCATAGCCGAATCGTGGGGGGACTATATACCAGATCGTTCTGGAGGTTCAGACACAGTGAACACAACCGGAGGATTTTTCACCTCTGAAAATGGAAATGTATATTATCCGATTACGCAAAAAAATTCCAGAGAAACATTCGTTGAAGAGAACTTTAATGCGGCTTTCCAAACAGGTACAGTGTGGCAAAATGATCTGACAATGAGTGGTGGGAATGACAAAAACACCTACTTCTTTAGCTTGTCCAATCTTCAACAGGAAGGGATCATTCGTGAATCCAGATATGATAGAACGAATATAAGATTCAATTACAATGCCAAGCTTAACGATTGGATGGATTTATCAAATAAAGTTGCTTATGCTTTCACAGATTCCAATGCAACACAAGGTAACTCCAACGTAGGTGGGATTCAGTTGGGTCATCTAAGAACCCCGGCTGATTTTGACAATAGAGACTATATCGGGGTATACACCAGCGCTTCTGGTGAAGAATTCCCCAGAAGACACCGCTCATACAGAAGGTATCTTGGAAACAATGCGAATCCAATTTACAATAACCCCTTGTGGACGACGAATGAACAACTGTCTTTAAACAAAGTAAACAGAATAACAGTAACTCCGCAGCTTACAATCAAGCCAACAGATTGGCTGCAATTTATAGCTAGAGCTAATATCGATTTTGCTGATGACCGGAGAACATTCTTCTTTCCTAGAGGAAGTGCGGGATCTTCTATCACAATCAACCGAAGAGTAGGGGAATATTTAGAAGATGAAATAGCCACCCGTGAAAACAACTTCGATTTTATTGGTCGTGGAGAATTTGAATTAACTGATGCGATCGATTTAACCACCACTGTTGGGTGGAGTTTGAATGACAGGAAATACAATAGAAGCTCTGGTAGTGTTTCAAACTTTTTAGTAGATGTTACCAAAGTGACCACTTCATTAAACAGCTCTAGAGAATCATCCACTTTTGAAAATGCGAAGCGTTTTATCAAATCAAATAGAGGGTATGCCCTCTTAAACTTTGGCTTCTCTGATGAATTGTTTTTAAATCTTACAGGGGCTATAGAAGCCTCCTCTACCATGAGTGATTCTTTCTTTTATCCAGCGGCTGACGTGGCATGGAATTTTACAAATACGGCCCTCCAGTCTGATGTTGTTTCCTTTGGAAAACTCAGAGCTTCCTATGGGATTGTTGGGGTGCAACCAGCTGCTCACAGATTTGAAACCTTAGCAGAAGGCGGTTTTTCGTATTCAACGTATTCGGATCCCCTAGTCATTGATTCCTTTGGAGGAGGATTTAGACTGGATAACAACTTAGGGAATCCTAATTTGAAACCAGAGATGAAAACAGAATGGGAAATTGGAACGGATTTGCGATTCTTTGATAACGATTTGATTTTCTCATTCACTTACTACAACAATAAAATTGAAGATATTTTGTTAAATGTAAGTTTATCCCCATCCTCTGGTTTTTCAACACAATATGGAAACTTTGGTGCAATGAAGAATACGGGCTATGAAATTGACCTTGGCTGGAATGCAATACAAACGGCAGATTTATCCTTAAATGCAAGCCTGAATTGGGCTAGAAATGTAAATGAAGTAACTGATTTATATGGCACAGATGTAGTAAACATGTCTCCGGGTGCATCGGTTCAGTCAATCGCTCGCGTTGGATATCCCCTTGGGACCCTTTGGGGAACAGGATCACGAACCAATGATGACGGTAGTTACGATTTAGATGAAAACGGTTTCCCTCAAATTACATCAAGTTTTACTGTGTTGGGTGACCCGAATCCCGACTGGCGTGCTGGTTTAGGAATTAATTTAAACTACAAGAAATTTGCATTGAACATGGTTATTGAGCATTCCCAAGGAGGTGAATTTTCTCCAAGAACATTACATGTTTTGAATAGATTTGGAACAACCACAGCAACCTCTAATCGAGTAACTTTATCACAAGACCTCGTTAACTATAAGGGGAATACGATCGCTGCAGGGACCACTGTAAGAGGAAATATTAGGGACTTTGGCGGTGGAAATGTTCTTTTAGATGAATCCTGGTATAGAACAGGAATTGGAGGTGGTTTTGGCGATAACCAAGCCTACAACTTCTCCATATATGATGCTACATGGACAAAGGTTCGTGAGCTTACCTTGAGTTATACACTGGATTCTCCAGGCCTTAAAACAACTGCCGGATTGGATAGTGTTAAATTTTCGGTTACGGGTAGAAACCTTATCAATATAAACAACATCCCAGGAATTGATCCTGAAGTGAATCAATATGGGACAGGGAACGCCATTGGGTTGGATTACTTTACAAATCCTCAAACGCAATCAACACTCTTGGGTGTAACCTTTAACTTTTAATAT
Source organism: uncultured Flavobacteriaceae bacterium (assembly GCA_938041595.1). Classification (GTDB taxonomy): domain Bacteria; phylum Bacteroidota; class Bacteroidia; order Flavobacteriales; family Flavobacteriaceae; genus UBA11891. The sequence goes on from CALITN010000069.1 coordinate 3,038, forward strand.
GTCAATCATGAAAAATATTTATCGATCTTTAATTTTTTCTTTCTTGATAATTACAGCGTATTCCTGTGAGGATATCGTTGATGGAATTAATGAAAACCCAAACGATTTAACAGTTGCAGATGTTGATGAAGTGCTATTTTTGACTGGAGGTCAGCTAGCTAATATCCAACTTCAGTCGGGCCACTTGAATCGTGTGAGTGGAATGTACTCAGGACAGCTTATCGGAATCCAAGCCCTATATTCAAATATATATGGATACAATCTGTCTACAGGAGAAGCTAATGACGAATGGGGAGCATTATATGTTGGTGTAATGACAAATATGCGACATATCATTAATAATTCTCAAAGTGATTTGCTCCGAGGACTTGCAATGATTATTCAAGGCCATGCTTTTGGAACGGCTGCTTCTCTATGGGGAGACATTCCTTTTTCTGAGGCGGGTAATCCTGAAATTGAAGACCCTATCTACGATAGTCAATTATCAGTATATGCAGGGGCTATTTCACTTTTGGACGAAGGAATAAGCACACTTAACGGTGCCACTTCATCACCTATTAGTGAAGATATTTATTTCAACGGAGACAAGAACAAGTGGATTGCCGCGGCAAACACCTTAAAGGCTCGTTTCTATCTACACCAAAAGGATTATTCCAGTGCTCTATCCGCAGCACAAACGGGTATTTCTTCATCTGATGGAGATATGAAATTCAAACCAGGCTCTGCTGTTTCTGGCGACACGAATCTTTTTTGGACAATTCTTGCAGGTTCCAGAGCGGGTGACTTGGGGAATAAAACAGATACTGATGAGAGTTATTTGCTACAAATTTTAGATTCTAATAATGCTTTGTCTCGAAACCATGCCAAAACGGATGAAACCGCTCGTAGAGGATACTATATAATCAATCCAGCTGGGGATAATGACGGTATTGTTCAGGAGCGTGAGCCCCAAAATATGGTGACTTATTTTGAAAATAAGCTCATAATGGCTGAAGCGGCAGGTCGTTCGGGTGGCGTTGCTGCAGGACTACCTCACCTCAATGAGGTTCGCGCTTGGCTCAATGGTGGTGGAAACCTAAATGCCAACTACTCAGGATTGGCATACAATTATGCTCCATTTGTAGGAGCAGACTTTGACTCTGGCGGCATTGAAAATGTTTCGGGATCATTAAGTGCCAATGAAGCCTTCCTTCGTGAAGTTATTGAGGAACGATATGTCTCAGGATTTGGAATGCATATGCCCTATAATGACGCGCGTCGTTTACGAAAATCAGATGGAACTATTGCTGTACCATACTTTATGGTAGGAGCAGACAATTCTCGTAAACCAGAAAGAATGCCTTATGCTCAAAATGAATTAAATTCAAACTCAAATGCACCTGATGAAGATCCAGGGATCTTTACCAAAACACCGGTGAACCAATAGTATTAAATACCTGATTAAAAAAGGCTTATGAATTTCATAAGCCTTTTTTTTACTATCTTTTTAAATCTAAATACTCACCAATGAAAACGACCCCTTATTTTTCTAAAATATATTGTTGTCTAACACTTATTTTAGCAGCCTGTTCCACGGAACCCGAAACCCCCTATTCTAATAGTGTTATCGCAACCGCTCACCCTCTAGCTACCCAAGCGGGAAAGACCATCTTTGCCCAAGGGGGGAATGCTTTTGATGCGGCTATTGCTGCTGCCTTTACCCTCAGTGTTGTAGAACCGAGCATGAGTGGTATTGGAGGTCGCCTGCAAGCCATTTACCATACAGCCGATGGGGATATTGCTGGGGTAGACGCCACCACAGAGGTCCCAAAGGACTATAAAGAGCCTAAAGAAAAATACAGCTACGGCTATCCCACTATTGGAATTCCTGGAGTAGTGGCAGGGCTTATCAAATTACACCAAGAAAAGGGTTCCCTCCCCCTAGCCGTACTTATGGCTCCCTCAATAAAACTTGCAGAAGAAGGGTTTGAACTCCTTCCTGGAGAAGCTCTTCGCCAAGCCAGTGTTGTAGATCAACTGGCAGAGTTTGAAGGGACGAGAAAGCACTTTCTAACAAGCGATTCATTCACGGTAAAGACCGGCGAAAGGGTGGTTCAAAAGGACTTAGCCCAGGTACTCAGAAAAATTGCTGCCGAAGGTCATCGTGGGTTTTATGAAGGAGAGGTCGCTCAAAAAATGGTTGCAGACATTCAATCCCACGGCGGTATTTTGACCTTAGATGATCTAAAAAACTACACCGCTCGCAAATCTCGTATTCTTAAGGGCACCTATAAGGAACATGCCATTTATAGTCCCTTTTTGCCTTCCTATGGAGCGATAACTATCCAAATTCTTCAAATCCTAGATCATTTAAGCCCTAGCAGCAACGAAGAAGAATGGGCTCAACAATTGGGGGAAGCAACTGAAATTGCCTATAGTTATCGAGAGTTTCAAAAGAACGAAGATTCTCTCGCAAATATTTTATCCTATGAAAAAGCAGATAAATGGGCCAAACAAATTCAAACGAATAAGGTCGTATTGAATGATTTTCTCAATGATTCAAATACGATGCCTGTTTCTTGGACTTCCATCGATGGACATACCACCCACCTGACGGCTGCAGACCAATGGGGGAATAGCATCGCCCTGACCCAAACGGTAGGACCAACAATGGGTTCCAAAGTGGCTACCGACGGTTTGGGCTTTATTTACGCAGTTACTCTCGGCGGTTATTTGGGCTCCTACAAACCAGGGGATCGGGTAAACTCGCATATCTCCCCCACCTTAGTCACCACGCAAGATGGTAAAGTTCAAATTGCTTTGGGTGCTGCTGGAGGTAGCCGAATTGTAACGGCTATTACTCAAGTGCTAAGCCGTTATCTAGGGCAAGGACTTCCTTTAGAACAGGCGATCCTTCTGCCTCGTGTGTATCCTTATAAAGACAGTCTATGGATCGAAAACCATTCAGGTATTGAGGAATTGAACGCAACTTTTGACTCCAATACCTTCCCAGTTAAATACATTGACGAGATTGCCAAATTTGGTCGTGTTCATGCAATAGCCAAAGCCCCTAATGAGGAAAAGTGGATTGGTGCTGCAGATCCCGATTGGGAAGGAACAACAGCTAGCTATGCCAAAAAATAGTATCTTTTTTCTGCTTTTTATTGGCAGTTTGTGTTTTAGTCAAGAAAAAATCTTGATGGTTGGAAATAGTTTTACTTTTTACTACAACCTTCCCAGCACCATTGAACTCATGGCCAGAGCGAAAGGACTCAACTGGGATGTCAGTCAGTCAACTGCTGGTGGTGCC
>CALITN010000070.1 GCA_938041595.1 uncultured Flavobacteriaceae bacterium
CACAAGCTTGGTTAAAAGATCCCTATTTCTTTTATCTCCAGGCCAACGTTTTTAATCCGCCTTAGCTTCGAACTCCACAAGGTCGTTACAAAGGCTACCCCTACCGCACAAATCATACGGGTCGTTTTCTAAAAGGCTATTCCGATCATTTTCCGGTTTACGTACTCTTGGCCCTAAAAAAGTTCTGAGAATCAACTAATTTCTCCGTCCGAAATTTCTGGATAAAGGAAATGGTTATAGGGGAATCTTTGCACATGCAAGGCTCGCACCTCTTTATAAACGCGGTCGCGAAAAGCCTGTAGATTGGTTTTGTTGAGTGCCGAAATAAACAGAGCCTGTCCGTTGGTTCGACTCATCCAAGTTGCTTCCCATTCGGCAATACTGTAATGTTTGGAACTGCGCTCGATTTGCAAATCGTCTTGGTCAAAAGGCGAAGCTTTATAAGCGTCAATTTTATTGAATACCATCAGAGTGGGTTTATCCAACGCTTTGATATCTCCCAAAATTTGATTGACCGAAGCAATATGTTCTTCAAAATTGGGGTGGGAAATATCCACTACATGAATCAGTAAATCTGCTTCTTGAACTTCATCAAGAGTACTTTTAAAGGACTCGATCAATTGGGTGGGGAGCTTTCGAATAAAGCCAACCGTATCACTCAACAAAAAAGGCAAGTTTCCGATGACCACTTTGCGAACGGTCGTATCTAGGGTTGCAAATAATTTGTTTTCAGCAAACACCTGACTTTTAGCAACCACATTCATCAGGGTAGATTTACCCACATTGGTATATCCGACCAAAGCCGCACGAATAAGGCTTCCTCGGTTGCCTCGCTGGGTACCCATTTGTTTATCGATAGTCGTTAGTTTTTTCTTTAATAAGGAGATCTTATCTCTAACAATACGACGGTCGGTTTCAATTTCCGTTTCTCCAGGGCCTCGCATTCCAATCCCTCCACGTTGTCGTTCTAAGTGAGTCCAAAGTCCCTTAAGCCGTGGCAGTAAATATTGGTATTGCGCCAATTCCACCTGAGTTCGGGCATAGCTCGTTTGAGCACGTTGGGCAAAAATGTCTAAGATCAGCCCCGTACGATCCAAAATCTTGCAACGCAGTAATTCTTCAATATTACTCTGTTGTGCCGGAGTTAGCTCATCATCAAAAACCACCGTGGTCACCTCATGTTCTTTGACAAACTCAGCAACAGTTTGCATTTTACCACTCCCAATAAATGTTTTTGGATTGGGGATTTGAATGTTTTGCGTAAATCGTTTTAGTACTTGTCCGCCAGCGGTGTAGGCCAAAAACTCCAATTCATCTAAATATTCTTTGGACTGCATCGCATTTTGCTGAGACGTAACGATTCCAACCAAGACTGTTTTTTCGTAGGTGAGTTGGCTTTTTTCAATCATGGTTTGGCTTCCATTTTTCTAGAGTGAGCTTTTGTCCGTCGAAAACTGCATAGGTGAAATGATGGATCCAATCGCCTGTGTTGATATACAATGCGTGCTGGCCTATCGGAATCTCTATCGGCAAATGACGATGTCCAAAAAGAAAAAAGTCAAAGGGTTTTTGCTCTAGTTTTCGTTGACAATACTGCGCCAACCACTCGTTTTCAACTCCCTGAAATTGAACATTATCATCTCCTGAAATCAATCGATTACGAACCGATAAATATTGAGCCAACCGCACTCCTATATCGGGATGCAACCATCGAAATAGCCATTTGGACAATGGGTTTTGAAAAAGCTTTTTCATTCGCTTATAGCTCTTGTCTCCTGGACCTAGCCCATCACCATGACCAATTAAAAACTGCTTGTTGTTGATCGTAAATTCTTGTGGTTTGTGATGGACAGGGATGCCAAGTTCTTGTGAAAAATAATCCCGCATCCATAGATCATGATTCCCAACAAAATAGTGTATTTCAAGACCTGCATCAGCTAATTGGGCTAGTTTTCCTAGCGTCCGGACAAAGCCTTTGGGTACTACCTTTTGATATTCAAACCAAAAGTCAAACAAATCACCCATTAAAAACAGAATCGCTCCGTCTTGGCTTACTTGATCCAGCCATTGGAGAAAAAGAGCTTCTCGTTCTCTACTTTCTTTATAAGTGGGAGATCCCAAATGTTGATCGGAAGCGAAGTAAACACGTTGATGTGATGGAATTGTCCGTTGCATTGCCTTGGCAAAGATAGTGATTCTCTAGCCCAAGGCTTGCTCCAAGTCAGCAATCAAATCAGTACTGTCTTCAATACCTACACTCAAACGTATCAAACCGTCCACCACGCCTTGTTGTTCTCGCATGGCTTTGGGAATGCTTGCGTGGGTCATACTGGCGGGATGTCCTGCCAGACTTTCTACCCCACCTAGGGACTCGGCAAGGGTAAAGAGTTGCAGCCTACGAAGGATTTCTTTGGCTCTTTCAAAATCGGCGTCCTTTGACACAAAAGACAGCATGGCACCAAAATCACGCATCTGTTTTTTGGCTATGGTGTGTTGTGGATGACTTTCAAAACCCGGCCAATAAACACGTTCTATCTTTGGATGCCTCGCCAAATACTGTGCAATTTGAGCAGCATTTTCACAATGACGCTGGATTCGCACGGATAGGGTCTTGATTCCTCTAAGCGTCAAAAAACTGTCCATAGGTCCTGGTACGGCACCGCTTGCATTTTGGATAAAGGCCAATTGCTCATGCAATTCCGCATCGTTGACCACCAAAGCTCCCATGATTACATCACTATGCCCTCCCAAATATTTGGTGGCAGAGTGCATGACAATATCTGCGCCCATGTCCAAGGGTTGCTGAAGATAGGAAGAGGCAAATGTATTATCTACAGCCACCAATATATTCTTCCCTTTAACCATGGTAACATAGGTTTCAATATCCACCACCTGCATCATAGGATTGGTGGGTGTTTCTATCCAAATCAACTTTGTCTTGTCATTGAGTTGTTGCGCAACGGTCTGGGGGTCTGTCAAATCCACAAAATGAAAACGAATGCCCATTCCTTCAAAAATCTTGGCAAAAAGACGGTAACTGCCTCCGTACAGATCATTACTTGACAACACCTCGTCTCCAGGCTGGAGCAATTTGATAACCGCATCAATAGCCGCTAAACCCGAAGCAAAGCACAAACCGTATTGGCCATTTTCGATACTAGCCATGCTTTTTTCCAAAGCTCTCCGTGTAGGATTATGGGTTCGACTGTATTCATAGCCCTTGTGGTCTCCCGGTTCTGCTTGCGCATAAGTGGAGGTCTGATAGATCGGGGGCATTACAGCACCATATGCCGGATCGGGTTCTTGCCCTCCGTGGATGGTCTTGGTATTGAATTGCATGGGTTTCTTCATGGCCATTATTTGCTAACAAATGTATCTTTTTTTGCCATTGAAATAATGGCCAACGCAATAAAATGCACGAACTTTGACAACAGAATACAGCGCAAATGAAGGCCTTTTATTATTTAAAAACATGCAATACCTGCCAGAGAATATTGGAAACACTCCAGCTTCCAGATACAGTTGTGCTCCGAGAAATCAAAAGTCAGCCACTAACAGCCGCTGAAATTCAAGAAATGTATTCGCGAGCAGGTAGCTATGAAGCTTTGTTCAGCAAACGGGCCCGTTTGTATCAAGAGCGTGGATTGAAAAACCAAGCCTTGTCCGATACCCATTTTAAGAGCTTACTGCTGGAACACTACACCTTCCTTAAGCGGCCTGTTTTGATTTGGGAAGATCAAATTTTTGTAGGAAACAGCAAAAAAACAATCGAAGAAGCATCGAACTCTATTCATGGGTAAGCAAAAAATCCTTGCACTGCTAGCTGCTTTTGGAGCAACCTTAATCTATGGGCTCAATCATACCATTGCTAAGGTGATTATGCCCGACTTCATTGGTGCTTATGGGTTTATCATGTTGCGTTTGCTAGGGGCTGGATTGCTTTTTTGGATGATTAGTCCTCTAGCCCCCAAAGAAAAAATTCAAACTGAAGACTATCTTCGTTTGTTCTTTAGCAGTCTACTTGGTATGTGCATCAATATGCTGATGTTTTTTAAAGGGCTGGAACTCTCGACTCCGATAAATAGTGGTGTTATCATTACCATTACCCCTATCATGGTTTTGCTATTATCTTATTTTTTCCTCAATGAGTCTATTGGCTGGCGTAAAACCATGGGAATCTTGTTGGGTTTTGCTGGAGCTTTAGGATTGACCCTTTTCGGGGCTGAAAGTCAGCAAAATGCTCCTAATATCCCACTGGGAAACTCCTTATTTTTGATCAATAGCAGCAGCTATGCCGCGTATTTGATCCTTGTAAAACCACTCACTCAAAAATACCATTCCATCACATTGATGAAATGGTCTTTTCTAATCGGTCTTTTGTTGTCTTCGCCGGTCACATTTGGAGAATTTGTTGCCGTAAAGTGGGACTCTTTACCTTTTGAGGTGATTTGGAGAATGGGATTTGTTGTGGTAGGAACTTCCTTTTTGACCTATTTGTTTAATGTCTATTCATTGAAAACACTATCTCCCACTACTGTTGGGGCTTTCATTTATTTTCAACCGCTTATTGCCATCCTTTATGCTTTGTTTTCTGAAAACGACACCCTTGATGGTTTAAAAATCGCTGGTACTTTATGCATCCTTACTGGGGTCTATTTGGTTACCAAAAAAAGAAGTCCTAAATGATTTTAAGGACACTTAATAAATTATCAAGGTCATGTTTAATTTATACCACATATTAGTATATTGAAGACAAATTTTGAAATACGAATGAACCGTAAGTTTGGACTATTAGGAATGGCTTTCCTTCTATTTTCTTGTGGAGGGGATGGTAAAAAAGAAAAAAAAGGCTTTGAATACAATCGTGTTCAAAAGACAGAGAAAAAAATCACCGCCGCAGCTGACAAAGCTCCCATTGATCTCACAAACAAGGGAATTGGGCCTATTTCAGATTTTGAATTTCCCTCTGGTATTGATACGGATATGGCCGCCACAGGAGCCAACATATTCAAACAAAAGTGTACTGCCTGCCACTACCCAGACAAACGACTGATTGGCCCTGCCATGACGGGTATCTACGAAAGAAGACATCCGGCTTGGGTTCTTAATATGTTGCTTAATCCTACGGAAATGCTGGAAAAGGATCCTATTGCAAAGGCTTTGTTAAAAGAATATAACAATGTAATAATGCTCAATCAAAATCTTTCGCAGGAAGAGACAAGAGCAATTGCAGAATACTTAAGAACACTATAGTTCTCTAAAGCGACCAGGCTTTTCCTCCCGTAGCTTCCATCAAATCTACACAGCCCTTTTGCTGGCCAGGAACGGGCGCATAGGCCAATACTTGTTCTCCTATGTATTCCGATCCCTTGTAGGCTTTCACTGCCAGGCTTCGAATTTCACGAGTTAGGGCAAAAGCCGCTGGCTCTGCATCCAATACAGTGGCAGCTCCAGATTCTTCCGTTGCCATAGCGGCCTCTTGGATTGCTTTCCACCACTGGCTAGCACTGGATTCACTGGGTTTCAAATACTTTGCTATCTGACCTTCAATTTCCTCTTTTGTCATGGCATTCCATTCCGATTTTTGATTGTCGGATAAAGCAACGTCTTTGAATTTTTGCAGAGACATTTTTACCTCCTTGATGCTTTTATCTTCCACAGCCAAATCCATATAAGTATCTACAAATTGGATCAAATTCAAATCAGTAGCACCCGGAAGGGCTTCACTGGAGGGCAAGATAATATCCATGATTTCTGCAACCAAGTTTGCTTCGTCGCTAGTGAGCACTTTTGGGGTCCATCCGGTATTGGATTGACAACTTTGAAATACACTTGAAAGGGCTGGAGTCATCGTGATTGCTCCAAAAGAAAGTCCAATATTTTTTAATGCTTGTCTTCTATCCATGATCGTTTTGATTAAAGATTCATTTTTTTCAATTCTTTCACGGCATGGTCGGCTGCTCGAGCAGTCATAGCCATATAAGTCAAGGATGGGTTTTGATTGGCTGCTGAAGTCATCGCCGCTCCATCTGTCACATATACATTGGGTACCGCATGGATTTGATTGTGACCATTGAGAACAGATGTTTTCGGATCACGCCCCATTCTGGCGGTTCCCATCTCGTGAATCCCTAGTCCTAAGCTGTAGCCATCATCATAACCGCTGACACTTTTAGCACCCATTTTTTCAAGCATTTCCATCGCTTGCTGTTTCATGTCTTTCCGCATATTCTTTTCATTTTCACGAATTTCAGCATCAAAGGTTACTGTAGGTAAGCCCCACTCATCGAGCTTCTCATAGTCGAGATACATTTTATTGTCATGGTATGGGAGTGTTTCTCCAAATCCATTGAGTCCAATTCCCCATTGTCCCGGTTCAAGGATTGCATTTTTATAGGCTTCTCCATAGGCCGCTTCTTCAGCCGACTGACTCCAGCCCCAACGGCTTCCGCCTCCTTGATAGCCATAGCCTCGGACAAAGTCTTTTTGATTTGTTTTTCCGCCAAGGTTTCGGAATCGTGGAATATAAATCCCATTGGGTCGTCTACCCGTAAAATAGCGGTCTTCAAAGCCTTCAACAATACCTCGGGCTCCTGTTCGGAAATGGTGATCCATAATATTGTGCCCCAGTTCCCCAGAATCGTTCCCCATTCCATTCGGGAAGCGCTCCGATTTCGATTGCATCAAAATTGAAGTGGAGGCTACGGCAGAGGCACACAAGAAAATCACTTTAGCATAATACTCATGTGTTTCTTTGGTCTCCGCATCAATCAAACGAATTCCAGTAGCGCGTTTGTTGTCTGCGTCATAAAGTACTTCGTGGACGATGGAGTTGGGTCGTAATGTCATATTCCCTGTGGCCTCTGCTGCAGGTAATGTAGATGAGTTGCTACTAAAGTAGGCTCCAAAAGGACACCCACGAGCACAGCGATTTCGGTATTGACAATTCAAACGTCCCAAACCAGGCTTAGTCCCTTCTGTGATATGTGCCACTCTTCCGATAGTTACAACACGGTCGTTGTATCCAGAGGCTACCGCTTTTTTCAATTCTTCCTCGGCACAATTAAGCTCCATAGCCTTAAGGAATTTTCCATCTGGAAGCTGTGGCAAACCTAAATTCTCTCCACTCACTCCGATATACTGTTCTACATAGTCATACCATGGTGCAATGTCTTTGTAGCGAATGGGCCAATCCACGGCGATGCCTTCTTTAGCATTGGCTTCAAAATCAAAATCGCTTAAGCGGTAGCTTTGGCGTCCCCACATTAGGGATCGTCCTCCTACATGATAGCCTCGCAACCAGTCAAAAGGTTTTTCCTCATTGTAAGGATGCTTGAGGTCATTGACAAAAAAATGCTTTCCGGATTCTCGTGTAGTGTAGCCAGAACGGGATTGTTTGGGTTGCTGTTCCCGCGTTTCTTTAGTAATAATATCTCCTGCTGGATAATCCCAGGGATCATCATTCATTGTAGGATAATCCTCAATATGTTTGACCATTCTGCCGCGTTCTAAGACAAGTGTCTTGAGCCCTTTTTCACAAAGTTCTTTTGCCGCCCAGCCGCCAGACATTCCTGTGCCCACAACAATAGCATCAAATTCTTGATTCATTCTTATTAATTTTTTTTGGTAAAACTTAAGTAACAGTAAATTCAAATATAGAAGAATTAATTTATCTATTTCACAATGAAACCTGCAAACTTTTTCTAAATTGAAGCACGGATTCGCAAATGGATGAAAAGTCCATAATTCGTTTATAAATACAACATGACTTATGAAAAAAAACAGTTTTTTAACAAACATGAAGCTCCTAGGATTGAGCTTGTGTTCCTTCGCTTTAATCACACAATGTGCTCCTGAAAAAAAAGAACCCTTCTTTAAATTATCATTGGCCCAATGGTCTATCAATAAAATGGTCAAGGCGGGCACGGTGTCTCAATATGACTTTGCACGTTTAGCTTCTGAGTGGGGCTTTGAAGGTGTTGAATATGTAAGTCAGTTGTATTTTGATGTAGCCGAAGCGGAAGACAAAGAAGCCGCCTTACAAACCTTTGTTGAAAAAAGCAAAGCAGCATCTGAAAAATACGGTATTCAAAATGTATTGATAATGATTGACCATGAGGGGGATCTATCAGCTCCCGACTCGATCGTTCGCGCCAAAGCGGTTGCCGATCATATGGGTTGGGTCAAGGCAGCAGCAGCGTTGGGCTGTCATGCTGTTCGAGTCAACCTTGATGGTACTGAAGATCCTGAAGAATGGCTGGAAACCTCTGTGGCTGGACTTTCAGAATTGGCTCGCCAGGCAGCCGAATACAATATCAATGTTATTGTAGAAAACCACGGAGACCTTTCTTCCAATATTGATCTTTTAATGCAGGTCATTAACGCCGTTAATCTTCCCAACTGTGGCACTCTCCCAGATTTTGGAAACTTCTGTATGAAAGGAGCTACGGCCATTCGGGATGCCAGCTGTGAAAAAGTCTATCCTATCTATCAAGGGGTGTCTAATATGCTCCCCAAAGCCTTTGCTGTAAGTGCCAAAGCTTATGAGTTTGATGCTCAAGGCGCAGAAATACATATTGACTACACCAAAATGTTGCAATTGGTACACAAAGCAGGGTACGTAGGATTTGTTGGTGTAGAATACGAAGGAGACAAACTATCCGAAGCTGATGGGATCAAGGCTACCAAAGCCCTACTGGTCAAAGCAGCACAGGCAATAGAATAATCGAATTTGACACTAAAAAAAACCAAAATGAATACGACAACACGACTACAACTCTCCCTGATGATGTTCTTAGAATTTTTCATCTGGGGGGGCTGGTTTGTAACCCTTGGCACCTATTTGGGGAACACGCTTGGTGCAAACGGCGCTGAAACCGGAATGGCTTTTTCTACTCAATCTTGGGGCGCGATTATTGCCCCTTTCTTCATTGGACTGATCGCCGACCGTTACTTCAATGCCGAGCGCATCCTTGGCATTCTTCACTTAATAGGTGCAGGATTAATGTACCTGATGGCCAATGCGGAAGACTTCTCCGCCTTCTATCCTTATGTGTTTAGCTATATGTTAGCTTACATGCCAACTCTGGCTTTAGTGAACTCTGTATCTTTTTTTCAAATGAAAGATCCTGCCAAAGAGTTTTCCAATATTCGTGTTTTTGGAACCATTGGTTGGATTACAGCGGGACTGGTTATCAGTTATTTCTTTCATTGGGACAGCCCGACAAATATAGCTGCTGGAGCCTTGAAGAATACATTTCTAATGACCGCCGTCGCTTCGGCATGTTTGGGGCTTTTTAGTTTCACACTGCCCAAAACACCTCCGGCCAAGTCAAACTCCAAACAGGTCAGTATAGCCGACATATTAGGCTTGGAAGCCTTGAGCCTTCTTAAAGAGCGTAACTTTTTGATGTTCTTCATAACTTCTGTACTCATTTGTATTCCATTGGCTTTCTACTATCAACAGGCCAATCCCTTTTTGGTCGAATTGGGAATGCCTAACCCCACTGGGAAAATGACCCTCGGGCAGATTAGTGAGGCCTTTTTCCTTTTGCTTCTGCCCCTATTTTTTAAGCGTTTTGGTTTCAAAAAAACCCTTTTGGTGGGAATGGCCGCCTGGGCGATTCGATATACCCTATTCGCCTATGGGAATGCTGGAGAATTGACTTATATGTTATTGATCGGGATAGCCCTTCATGGGATTTGCTACGATTTTTTCTTTGTCTCCGGACAAATCTACACTGACTTTAAAGCGGGTGAAAAAGTCAAAAGTGCTGCACAAGGACTCATTACACTCGCCACGTATGGCGTAGGAATGCTGATTGGGTTTTGGGTTGCAGGACAAATCTCAGATGCCTATACCACCGCCGATGGACACGATTGGTCACAAATTTGGCTGATGCCTGCTGGCTTTGCTGTTGGTGTACTTATTCTTTTCTTGCTTATTTTTAAGGATGAAAAAGTCGAACTCAAAGAAGATGTATAACCAATGAAAAACAAAATAAAACTCGGAATCTTAGGAGGAGGCGGTGACTCCTTGATTGGAATCGTTCACCGTATTGCCGCCTCCATGCACGACCGCTATCAAATTGTAGGGGGGTGTTTCAATCCGAATCCCAAGGAAAATAGAGACTTCGCTGAAAGCTTAGGGCTTGATCTAAACAGGGTATATGACAGTATTGATGCCATGATGGAAGGAGAAAAGCAACTTCCTGAAGAAGATCGGATCGAAGTGGTCTCTGTACTTACACCCAATTTCCTACACTATCCTATGGCCAAGCAATTGCTAGAAAACAGCTTTCATGTGATCTGTGAAAAGCCCTTGACCACCACCTATTCGGAAGCGGAAGAATTGGTAGCCTTACAGAGCAAAATGCAAACAGTTTTTGCGGTTACATATACCTATACTGGCTATCCGATGATCCGTCAGATGAAGCATTTGATTGAAAGTGGTGCCATTGGAAAGGTGCAAAAAGTAGACTTACAGTACTATCAAGGTTGGATTAATCCCATCATCCACGATGCAGAAGCCCGACAAAACACCTGGCGTTTGCAGCCCGATAAATCAGGGATCAGCTGTTGTGTCGGGGATATTGGCACCCATGCTTTTGACATGCTCGAATATGTCACCGGACACAAAGTGACAACGCTTTTGGCCGATTTAAATTATTTATATGAGGACAATCCTATGGACATTGATGGCACCATTTTAGTACGTTTGGACAATCAATCCAAAGGGGTTATTCGAGCCAGTCAAATTGCCACGGGTGAAGAAAATAATTTTACCGTCGCTATCTACGGCGAAAAAGGCGGTTTGAAATGGGAACAAGAAAATCCTAATTATTTGCATCACCTTACCGATCACCAGCCTTTCCAAACTTTCAAACGTGGGAACGCATACAATTCAGCCATTGCTCAAGATGGTGCCAAAGTGCCCCCTGGACATCCCGAAGGCCTCTTCGATGCTATGGCTAATATCTACAAAGGTGTGGCTAAGGCCATCCGTGGAGAAACTGCTTTTGAAGGGGAATACCCAAGCCTAGAAGAAGGCGCTAGAGGAATGAAGTTTATTGAACAAGTGGTGGCTTCTCACAAAGAAGGAAACCGGTGGACCCAATTGTAAAATAAAATATGTGAAAGCCCACACCCTAGCCTTTGGCAAGCAGATGGGTCTTTGAAATTGTAAATCTATACCTGATAAAATGATTCCATCGTCAACACTAAATACTTACGTTTTTTAAACCTATGAAAACTATAAAAGGACCGGCCGTATTTCTGGCTCAATTCATCGATCAAAAAGCCCCATTTAATTCGCTAGACGGGCTTTGCCAATGGGCCGCAGATTTAGGTTATAAAGGCATTCAAATCCCCACATGGGAATCCTTTTTAATTGATCTTGACCAAGCCGCAGAAAGTCAAACCTATTGCGACGAGCTAAAAGGTAAAATCAATAGTTATGGCCTTGAAATTACCGAACTATCGACCCATTTACAAGGGCAGTTGGTTGCAGTGCATCCTGCTTACGATTTGATGTTTGACAACTTTGCTCCTGATGCCTATAAAAACAACCCAAAAGCCCGTACCGAATGGGCTGTAGAAACGGTAAAAAAAGCAGCCGTGGCTTCTCGTCGTTTGGGTTTGAATGCCCATGCCACTTTTTCGGGAGCTTTGCTCTGGCATACATGGCATCCTTGGCCTCAACGTCCACCGGGATTGGTGGAAATGGGTTTTGAAGAACTGGCCAAGCGATGGAAACCCATTTTAGATGTTTATGATGAAAACGGAGTTGATGTGTGTTATGAAATCCATCCCGGAGAGGACTTGCACGATGGAGTCACCTTTGAACGCTTCTTGGAAGCTACCAACAACCACAAACGGGTCAATATCCTATATGATCCGAGCCATTTTGTATTGCAGCAATTGGATTACCTCACCTATATAGATCACTACCACGAATACATCAAGGCATTTCATGTAAAAGACTCTGAGTTTAAACCCAACGGTAAAAAAGGAGCCTTTGGAGGCTATGGCGATTGGAAAGACCGCGCAGGACGCTACCGCTCTCCAGGTGATGGACAAATCGATTTTAAAACTATTTTCACCAAGCTAACCGAATATGGATGCGATGTTTGGGCCGTGATGGAATGGGAATGTTGCATCAAAAGTCCCGAGCAAGGCGCACGAGAAGGAGCCCCCTTTATACAATCCCACATCATCGAAGCAACCGAAAAAGTATTTGATGATTTTGCTGGTGGTAACACCGATCCCCAACTCTTAAAAAAGATTCTTAACCTCTAAAATTTACGTTTATGAAAACTATTATTTGGACCAGTATCGTATTACTCAACTTGAGTTTTTGCGGGAACCCCCCGAAAAAAGTTGAAAAAAAAGAAACCACACCGATGCAAGGCGAGTGGGAAGTACTTTTTGATGGAAGCTCCACTGACCATTGGCATCTGTTCAATGGAGAGGGAATGAGCAAAGATTGGCATATAGAAAACGATGCCTTAGTGTTTCGTCCCGTCGAAGGACACCCCCAGCAAAATATTGTGACCCATAAAGAATACACCAACTTTGAATTATCCCTAGAATGGAAAATCAGTGAAAAGGGAAATAGTGGAATTTTTTATGGTGTTGTTGAATCCGATGCATACAATGAGCCCTATCTAACGGGACCTGAAATTCAAGTGCTAGACAATGAAGGGCATCCCGATGCACAGGCCAATCCAAAATACCATCAAGCCGGAGCTCTTTACGATATGGTGCAGCCCAGTGTTGATGTATGCAAACCTGCTGGAGAATGGAATCACGTTCTCTTAATCGTAAATCATAAGACCAATACTGCCAGTGTGCAACTCAACGGTACTGAAATTGTGCGCTACGAACCCCATGGAGAAAACTGGGATGCAATGGTGATGGCTTCCAAATTTGGCAATAAAGAAGCATACAACTATTTGGAAGCACCTGACTTTGGAAAATTTCAAAAAGGGAAAATTGGATTGCAAGACCACGATGATGTTGTTTCCTATCGTAACATTAAAATCCGAGAAATCCAGTAACTTCGTGTCATGATGCAATCCATGACGGGTTTTGGGAAAGCCGAAACCACCTTTGAAGACAAAAAAATCACGCTCGAAATTCGTTCGCTCAACAGTAAGAACCTAGACCTAAACACCCGTTTGCCTAGTTTCTACAAAGAAATGGAGGCTGAATTTCGGAAAAAAATTATTGGAACACTCAACAGGGGCAAGGTAGATCTTGCCCTTTTTTATGAAGCTAATGCCTCTGAGAGTGCCTCCGAAATCAATATTCCCGTAGTACAAGCCTATATGGAGCAGCTCGCTTCTTTTGATCTTGAAGAAAGTGAGAAACTAAAAATTGCCATTCGCCTACCCGATACCCTAAAGGCGGAACGCGAGAGTATTAGTACTACTGAGAAAAAGGCAGTACTTAGCCTTGCGGATGAAGTTCTTCAGAAGATTACAAATTTCCGCCAACAAGAAGGGGAAAGTCTTCAGCAGGATATTTTAGAGCGCATCACTAAAATTGGTCAGTTTTTAGAAACGGTGAAAACAGTAGAATCCCAACGTATCAAAAAGGTGCGGGAACGATTGCAAAATAGCTTAGATGAATTGGAAGTCAAAGTAGATGAAAATCGATTTGAACAGGAACTTATTTACTATCTAGAAAAATTTGACATTACAGAAGAAAAGGTACGGCTGGAAAACCACTTAAGTTATTTCAAAGAAATCGCCAATACAGGTCACGCCCAGGGTAAAAAACTTGGATTTGTGGCTCAAGAAATCGGTCGGGAAATCAATACGATTGGATCCAAAGCCAATGATGCGGCCTTGCAAAAAATTGTTGTGCAGATGAAAGACGAATTGGAAAAAATCAAGGAACAATTACTCAATGTTCTCTAAAAAAGGAAAACTGATTGTTTTTTCTGCCCCCTCTGGGAGTGGCAAAACTACCTTAGTACGGCATCTTCTGGCGCAAGACATCCCCTTTGGATTCTCCGTATCTGCCACCTCACGCTTGCCTCGGGGAGCAGAACAAGATGGTGTGGACTATTATTTTTTATCTGAAGTTGAATTTCGTGAAAAGATCGCTCAAAATGCTTTTTTAGAATACGAAGAAGTCTATTCGGGTACTTTCTATGGCACCCTCCGATCCGAAGTAGAACGGTTGTGGGCTGCAGGCAAGCACGTTCTTTTCGATATCGATGTTGTTGGGGGACTCAATATAAAAAAGCAATTCCCCAAGGAATGTCTCGCCTTATTTGTACAACCTCCTTCCATAGAAGAACTCGAAAAACGGCTCCGCGGTCGAGAAACTGACTCCGAAGAGATCATACAACAACGGCTAGCCAAAGCAACGGAAGAACTCGCCTATGCTTCGCAATTCGATCGCGTGATTGTCAACGATGATTTGGAAACCGCCCAGCAGGAAGTTCGGAAAGCCATTGAGCAGTTCCTCGAATCCTAGGGGAATTGGCTACCTTTACGCTATGAAACAGGTGGGTCTTTTTTTTGGCAGCTTTAACCCCATTCACGTAGGGCATCTGATTCTGGCTAATCACTTTGCAGAACACACCACACTGGAGGAAGTATGGCTGGTTGTAACCCCTCAAAACCCCTTTAAGGTCAAGCAAAGTATGCTGGACAACCACCAACGATTGGAACTGGTCTATCGTGCCTGCGAACCTTATCCCAAACTCAAACCTTCCGATATCGAATTTAATCTTCCCACTCCCAACTATACTATTGATACGCTGGTGCGATTGAAGGAAAAATACCCCTTATATCAATTTACACTCTTGGTCGGGCAAGACAACCTGCTCCATTTCCACAAATGGAAAAATCACGATATTATTCTAGAAGATTACGGCTTGCTCGTTTATCCACGCCAAAGTGCTGCACCCATTCCAGAGGCCCTCAAAAATCATCCTAAGATAAATCCTGTAGCCGCTCCCGAAATCAATATTTCTTCTTCAAGTATCCGCAATCAGATCCAAAATGGACAAAACGTTCGCCCACTGATGCCCCCCGAAAGTTGGCAGTATTTGGACGAGATGAATTTTTATAAATAGAAACTTCCTCTCCTATTTAGAAAAGGGTTCCTATATTTAGATTCAAAAAAAATCATATGAAACGTTTTTTTCTCAGCAGTCTCCTACTTCTTTGGGCCAGTTGCCAAGCTCCGGAACCAAAAAAAATAGTTCAATACGGCATTGATCTCTTCTTTCAAAACACCTCCATACGTGGAGGATACTTTTCCAGTGATGAAAGCAAAATTGCCTACACCAGTGATGCCAGTGGTATTTATAATATTTACGAAGTAGATCTCAGCAGTGGGGAAACAAGCCAGCGCACCCAATCAGAAAAAGAGTCGTTATATGTCCTTAGTTATATTCCTGACAGCAATGCCTTGCTTTATTCTGCTGACAAGGGTGGAAATGAAATTTCACATTTGTACCTTCTAAATGAAGACAACAGCAGCCAAGACCTTACCCCACAAGTCGATGAAAAAGCGCATTTTTTTGGCTGGTCAAAAGACCGAAGCCACTTTTACTATCAATCCAACAAACGGGATTCGCGTTACTTTGACCTCTACAAAATGGAAGTGGGCCAATGGAAATCCGTTCTGGTTTATGAAAACAGACAAAACCTCTCTCTTCAAACCCTTTCCAACAACGAACGTTACTTCCTTTTATCAAAGGCCTTAACCACAAGCACCAATGACTTTTATCTCTTTGACAATAAAACTCGCGAACTAACCAAAATTTCCGATACTCCTGGAAGCTATAGCAGTGCTGGTTTTTCTGATGACAATAGACAGTTTTTTTACCGAACCGATGTAGGGAAAGAGTTTGACTATTTGAAGTCTTACACTATTGAAACAGGGGAGCAAAAGGTCATCTACGAAAGTGATTGGGACGTAATGTACAGCTATCTCAGTGAAAATGAAACCTATCGCGTCGTGGGAATCAACGAAGATGGAAAAACAAATTTGGTCATTTTGAATATCCAAGAAGGAACCCAAGTGGATTTTCCAGAAATCCCGGACGGAACCATTACAGGTTTGTCCATTTCCAAAAGCGAACAAAAAATGCGCCTCAGTGTGGGATCGTCCAAAAATCCGAACAATCTTTACCTCTACGACCTTAAAACCAATACGACCAAAAAACTCACCAACAGTCTAAATCCTGAGTTGAATCCAGACCATCTAGTGGCAGCAGAAGTCATTCGTTTTAATTCTTTCGATGATTTGGAAATTCCTGCCATCTACTATAGGCCTCTACAGGCCACTGCCCAGAAGAAAGCCCCGGCTTTAGTTTGGGTTCATGGCGGACCTGGAGGACAATCACGAGTAGGCTATTTTTCCTTGATCCAATATCTGGTCAATCAAGGATACGCCATTCTGGCTGTAAACAATCGCGGTAGTAGCGGCTATGGAAAAAGCTTTTACAAAATGGACGACCGCAACCATGGAGACAAGGATTTAAAAGACTGTATCTGGGGTAAAAAATGGCTGCAAGAACAAGACTATATCGACCCCGACAAGATTGGAATTATAGGAGGGAGTTATGGCGGCTACATGACCATGGCCGCTATGGCCTTTGCCCCCGATGAATTTAAGGTTGGAGTGAATATTTTTGGGGTTACCAACTGGATTCGAACTCTTAAATCCATTCCTCCTTTTTGGGAGGCTTCTCGAAAAGCCTTATACCAAGAATTGGGCGATCCCTATACCGAAGATTCCATTCGTCTAAAAGCTATATCACCCCTTTTCCATGCCGAAAAAATCAAAAATCCCGTCATGGTGCTCCAAGGAGCCAATGACCCTAGGGTATTGCAAGTAGAATCCGATGAAATTGTCGCAGCCGTCCAGAAAAACAAAGTCCCCGTAGACTATGTTATTTTTCCCGATGAAGGACACGGCTTCCGCAAAAAAGACAATCAAATCAAGGGCTATGGGCAAATTAAACAATTCTTAGACACCTATCTGAAAAAACTCGACTGGGAAGTCAATCCCAATTTGGACTAGACTGGTTTTTGAAGTATTTCGTGAATCAATCGCTTTGTGATT
>CALITN010000071.1 GCA_938041595.1 uncultured Flavobacteriaceae bacterium
CTCTTCGATTCCCATTTAATCTTAAACATTCGCAGTGGGCTGTTCATAAGAAACACAAAAAACAGAACAAAGAAAGCAACCGTATACGTATGAGACAGTAATGTGTGCAAAGGGGCTAAAACAGGAGCGGACAACAAAGCGGGGTAACCCAAAAAGAACAAGGCATTGGCTGGGGTCGCTAAACCTTTGAAATAATGTGTCTGATCGGTAGAAATATTAAAACGTGCCAAACGATAGGCCGCGCCTAGCGTTAAAAGAAGACCAATCAACCCCGACTGAGAAAGGGTAAACACGCCTCCATCGGAAAGAAAAAGAGAGGTCAAATCCCAATAGGCATCACTTTGTGTTCGTGCTAATTGATAAACTAACACCCCAGGTAAAATGCCGCTTGTCACCAAATCTGCAAGCGAATCCAACTGGACACCCAAAGGGCTGGTCACGCCTAAAAGGCGCGCCAAAAAGCCATCGAGAAAGTCACATATCACTCCCAACACAAAGAGTAACAAAGCCCATTCAAATCGGTTCTGGAAAACAGCAAGGATGCCTAGCATACCAAAAAAGGCATTGGCAGCAGTTACGAAATTGGGAAGTAGTGCGCGTAAATTCATAAAAGCGAATATAACTAAAGTGCTCTAAATTTTCAGTGAATACAATAGGGTGGATGTAAATTTATGCTACTTTTAAATCCGAAGACTATGAATCTAAAAAAAGCCTTACTTTTTAGTATCCTATCGGGTCTCCTTTTTGTCATTGCTTGGCCTATCAATGGGTTCCCAATAGTCATCTTTGGTGCTTTTGTTCCACTGTTATTTGTGGAAGAAGCCTATGCTTCAAGATCTGAAAAAAAAGCGCGAGGGGCTTTTTTTGCTTTGAGTTACCTTACATTTTTGATCTGGAACCTCGGTACCACTTGGTGGCTCATTAATTCCACCCTGTTTGGAATGCTTTTCGCCAATCTGTGTAACAGTCTTTTTTTTACACTCTTATTTCAACTTTTTCACTGGTCTAAAAAAAGGCTTCCGCTTCGCTCTGCCTACTTGTTCTTGATTGCCCTATGGCTGGCTTTTGAGAAATTTCACCTCAGTTGGGATTTTTCTTGGCCCTGGCTCAATCTTGGACATGTCTTTTCAGAAAATATTTTATGGATTCAATGGTATGAATATACAGGAGCCTTTGGCGGTACTTTATGGGTGCTCCTAGTCAATATTGCCTTATTTGAAAAGCTTAAAACTTGGATGCCTACTTATGGAGCGACTCTGCTTCTAAAAAAAATTAGCCCCGTGCTACTAGGCATTGGCATTCCAATATCAATTTCTTTACTATTGTTTCAAAAAGAAGAAAAAGCGATCGGAGAAGTTAGCGTACTGCTCACCCAGCCCAATATTGATCCTTATGATGAAAAGTATCGTTTTTCCAACGAAGACTATTTGGAGCAACTCAACGCATTGCTTCTCCCCTACCAAGGTCAAGTTTTTGACTATATTATGACTCCTGAAACCTACTTTGCTGCTGGCTATGGAGAACGCCTAGCTGGATTTGAAAGAAGTCCCTTTCATAGAGTGCTAAAAGCAAGCTTGAAAACCCAACCAAAAAGCCAATTAATTGCCGGAATTCAATTTTTTAATGCCTATGAAAGTGAACTGGCTCCCACTTCTTCGGCCAGCAAAATACGAGAGCAACTTTGGGCAGATTACTACAATTCGGCATTAGCAATATCGGCAGATGGATCTACAGAAATCTATCACAAATCCAAGCTTGTGGTAGGTGTGGAAAACATGCCATACAAGAATATTATTCAGCCCTTGCTTGGAAATGTACTGCTTGATTTGGGAGGAACCGTTTCTTCTAGGGCAACTCAAGAACAACGAGCTGTATTTACCCATCCCATAACCAAAAGCGTGGCAGCTCCAATCATTTGCTACGAATCTATCTACGGTGAATTTGTAACAGAATATGTGCAAAAAGGCGCTCAGTTTCTTGCCATCATCACCAATGATGCTTGGTGGGGTGAAACACCTGGACACCGGCAATTGTTAAGTCTCGCACAATTGCGAGCCATTGAAAACAGAAAGGCTATCGCTCGAAGCGCCAATACTGGAATATCAGCCTTTATCGATGCCAAAGGGAGGTTGAAAAAGCAATTGCCATATAACCAAAAAGGGGTTTTACACGGAAAAATCCCCCTTTACAACGGCCTTACTTTTTATGCCCAATACGGTGATTTCCTGGCTCGATGGGCTGGGTTTATAGCCGTACTTTATTTTTGTATTGCCCTCAGTGGAAGGTTAAAAAACAAGCGGTGATTTCTTTTTTTAAATACCTGTTTTTTTGCCGGCAAGCAAAAACGCAACATGGCGTTCATTCCCCATTTGTGTTTGCACTGGTTTGTTCTTGTTTTTTTTGTGCAGAATGGAAAAAACAACGCTTTTTCCCATGGAATAAAGAACGGTTCAAAACCCTCGACTTACTTTTCAAAAAAAGACTTCAAAACTATTTTGCAGCAGCAGCCTTCGAGGAAGTCGCTTTTGAATTGCATTTTATCGAGGACCTAAGCAAGACACCAAAACAAACTATCAATTCAAAAAGTGTTTGGGTTTTTTCAGGGATTAACACCACACGAGAGCAGTGGCAAAAAATTAATTTTGAGGAATCCGTTCGCTTGGATTTCTTTTTTTGGGGTGTCCTTTTTTTTAAGGCCGATCAAGCCAAGGAGACTTTTTTGTTACGAATCTTCTGAACAGATAATTTTTTCGTTGTACATTAGCTAAAGCTGAAAGATGATGATGAAAGAAAATAAAGTTTATACCAAAACAGGAGACGACGGTACAACAAGCTTAAATTCTGGGCTTCGCGTCAAAAAACACCATATCCGAGTAGCAGCCTATGGAAGTATTGATGAACTCAATGCATGGGTTGGTTTGATTCGGGATACCACTGCGGATATCCTCGATCGTGAGTTCTTAATAATGCTGCAGAACCATCTGATGGTTTTGGGCACCCAATTGAGCACCGTACGAGAAGAAGATTTACCTACTGATTTTATAGACCCTATTAACGATTCCCATATCCTTGAAATAGAAAATGAAATAGATCGTATTTCGATGGATCTTCCTCCTTTAAAGAATTTTGTTCTTCCAGGAGGGCATCCCCTAGTTTCGTATTCCCACCTCGCTCGATGCGTATGCCGACGAGCCGAAAGACATATCACCGAACTCAATGCCAATGAGCGTGTTTCACCCTATATTGTTGCTTTTGTCAACCGTCTTTCGGACTATTTTTTTGTGCTTTCTCGCAAATTTACCTGCGATCTGGACTTGGATGAAAATAAATGGATACCCAAAGAAAAAAAGCGATCTTCTTGATTATTTTCGATTAAAATTTATTTTTGCAGAAAAATCGATACAATGTATTGGACTCTAGAACTCGCTTCATACCTCAGTGATGCCCCTTGGCCGGCTTCCAAAGACGAATTAATTGACTATTCCATCCGTACAGGCGCCCCTCTAGAAGTGGTGGAAAACTTACAATCCATGGAAGATGAAGGGGATATATATGAATCCATCGAAGAGATATGGCCTGATTTTCCAACAGAAGAGGATTATCTCTGGAATGAAGATGAATATTAAAAATTCGTCTTACAAGGTTCTAAAAGTCTCTGTTGAGGCTTTTTTTTTACTTAAATTTGAACAAATTAGTGCAACCCAATGGGAATACTGAACTCTGTCCTTAAGACCTTTGTTGGCGACAAAAACAAAAAAGACCTCGCCAAGATCCTACCTCTTGTCAAGGAAATTAATGCAAAACAGCAGGCGATGGAGCCGCTGAGTGCAGACGAACTTCGCGCCGTTACTGGTAAACTAAAAGCGGGTATCCAAGAGGCCCGAAAAGAGGTGGATGTCCAAATAGAAGAACAACACCAGTTGCTCACCCGTCTCTCCAATATGGAAGAAAAGGAAGCCGTCTATAATACCATCGATCAACTTGAGGAAGAAGCCTATAAGCACACTCAAACCTATCTAAATCAGATTCTTCCCGAAGCCTTTGGACTGATTAAAGAAACCGCACGTCGCTTTGCAACTCAATCCACCATCCGTGTAACGGCATCTCCTTTTGACCGGGAACTGTCACAAAACAAGGAATATGTTCGTCTAAATGGCGATCAAGCGGAATGGGCCAATTCTTGGGATGCTGCAGGCAAGCAAGTTACTTGGGACATGATTCACTATGATGTTCAACTCATTGGAGGGGTCACTCTTCATCAAGGGAAAATTGCAGAGATGCAAACCGGAGAAGGAAAAACACTCGTGGCAACGCTTCCCGTCTTTTTGAATGCCCTTACGGGGAAAGGCGTTCATCTGGTAACGGTAAACGATTATTTGGCCAAACGAGATAGTGCCTGGATGGCTCCTCTCTTTGAATTTCACGGGCTCTCTGTGGACTGTATCGACTATCATCAACCTAATAGTGAAGCCCGACGAAAAGCCTATCGAGCAGATATTACTTATGGAACCAATAACGAGTTTGGTTTTGACTATTTGCGCGATAATATGGCGCACAGCAGTGATGATATTGTACAACCGAAACACCACTATGCTATTGTCGATGAGGTAGATTCTGTATTGATTGACGATGCCCGAACACCCCTTATTATTTCTGGCCCCAGTCCAGAAGGAGACCGACATGAGTTTGACCAACTAAAGCCTAAAGTGGCACAATTGGTCAATGAACAGCGGAGTCTTCTTACGGCTGTACTGGCCGAGGCCAAAAAGAAAATTAGTGCTGGAGATACCGAACTCGGAGGATTCTTGCTTCTTCAAGTTCATCGCGGACTTCCAAAAAATAAAGCCTTAATCAAGTTTTTGAGTGAAGAAGGAATCAAACAATTACTCCAGAAAACCGAAAACTTTTACATGCAAGACAACAATCGGGAGATGCATAAGGTAGATGCGG
This sequence comes from uncultured Flavobacteriaceae bacterium, assembly GCA_938041595.1. GTDB lineage: Bacteria > Bacteroidota > Bacteroidia > Flavobacteriales > Flavobacteriaceae > UBA11891. Next base: position 4,951 of record CALITN010000071.1, read on the forward strand.
GTCTGTTTTTTGTCATTGATGAAAAAAACAATCAGATTGATCTGACCGAAAAAGGTATCGAAACCCTTTCAGGTGATTCTGAGGATAAAAACTTCTTTGTCCTACCCGATATTGGAAGTGCCATTGCGCAGCTAGAGAGTCAAGAACTCAATCCAGAAAAAGAAGCGGCAGAAAAGGATAAACTTTTTACTGATTTTAACGTCAAAGGAGAGCGTATTCACACCATGAATCAACTCCTAAAAGCCTACACCCTTTTTGAAAAAGATGTGGAGTATGTGGTGATGGAAAACAAAGTCATGATTGTCGACGAGCAAACAGGACGAATAATGGATGGTCGTCGCTATTCCGATGGTTTGCATCAGGCTATTGAAGCTAAAGAAAGTGTAAAAATCGAAGCAGCAACCCAAACCTATGCAACGGTTACCCTACAGAACTATTTTCGAATGTATCAAAAGCTTTCTGGGATGACGGGTACTGCAATTACCGAAGCCGGTGAGTTTTGGGAAATTTATGAATTGGATGTTATTGAAATCCCTACGAATCGACCCATCGCTCGAAATGACCAAGACGATTTGATATATAAGACCAAACGCGAAAAATACAATGCTGTTATTGATCAAGTCAGCAAACTGGCTGCTGCTGGAAGACCGATTTTGATCGGAACCACTTCTGTAGAAATTTCAGAGCTGCTCAGTAAAATGCTTACCATACGAAAGGTAAAACACAATGTACTCAATGCGAAACTCCATAAAAAAGAAGCTGATATTGTAGCTGAAGCTGGAAACCCAGGTGTGGTTACCATTGCAACAAACATGGCTGGACGTGGTACGGACATCAAACTTTCCGACGATGTGAAAGCGGCGGGAGGATTGGCTATTATCGGAACCGAACGTCACGATTCCCGTCGAGTAGATCGCCAGTTACGAGGTCGCTCTGGGCGACAGGGAGATCCGGGAAGTTCTCAGTTTTTTGTTTCCCTAGAAGATAATCTAATGCGATTGTTTGGCTCAGAACGAGTGGCTAAGGTAATGGACCGTATGGGCTTAGAGGAAGGAGAAGTAATCCAACACTCCATGATGACCAAATCCATCGAGCGAGCACAGAAAAAAGTAGAAGAAAATAACTTTGGGATTCGAAAGCGATTGCTAGAGTATGATGATGTAATGAACGCCCAACGTGAAGTAATCTACAAACGGCGTAGACACGCTTTAGAAGGGAATCGTCTGCAATTGGATATTGCCAATATGCTTTATGATACTTGCGAAGACATAGTATTGAATAATAAGGCTGGAAACAATTTCAAAAACTTTGAATTTCAAATCATTCGTAACTTCTCATTCACCTCCCCTATCAATGAAGAGGCCTTTTTGGAAAGTACCGAAGCGGAGTTGATCCCGAAATTGTACGACGCACTCTATGAGAAATACCAGGCTAAGATCCTCAATAATGCCAAATTGGCCTTTCCCGTTATTAAAAACGTATATGAAAAGCCTGGGAACAAATTTGAACGCATCGTTGTTCCTTTTACCGATGGCGTCAAAACACTCAATGTTGTAACGGATTTAAATACGGCCTATGAATCCCAAGGAAAACAGCTAATCGTCGATTTTGAACGCAATATCTCTCTTGCGTTGATTGATGAAAGCTGGAAAACGCATTTGCGAAAAATGGACGAACTAAAACAATCCGTTCAGCTAGCTGTTCACGAACAAAAAGACCCCTTGTTAATTTATAAGTTTGAATCTTTTGAGTTATTTAAAAGCATGTTAGCCGCATTGAATGTGGAAATTTTATCCTTTTTGTTCAAAGGGGCCTTACCCTCCCAAAACGAGTCCCAAATCACCGAGGCCCAGAGAAGTAAAAGTAAGTCCAATTACAAAACCACCAAAGACGAAGTCTATAATATGGATGAATTGGCGGAACGGAATCGACAAGCTGGATCCAATGCTGGTGGTTCACAACGGCAACTCGCAGAAACGATTGTGCGCGAACGTCCAAAAATTGGACGTAATGAAAGGGTCACCATTCGCAATGTCGCTAATGGAACCAAAAAGCAGGTGAAATTCAAACAAGCAGAACCTTTGATTCAAAGTGGTCAATGGGTGATTGAAAAAGAATAAATCTAGTATGGAAGCCTATGCACAGGCCTTATTGATTGCTATTCCAGGATTCTTAGTACTAATTCTGATTGAGATTCTGTATGGGCATTTCAAGGGTCAGCAGACGTATGGCTTTATGGATACCTTATCTAGCTTGAGTTCTGGAATGACCAACATATTGAAAGACTCACTAGGACTGGCTGTCGTATTGATATCTTATCCGTGGTTAGTGGATCAAATCGCCGTTTACTCTTTTGAATCCAGCTGGCAGCTCTATGCAGTCGCTTTCATTTGTATTGACTTTTCAGCCTATTGGGGACATCGACTCAACCATCACATCAATATTTTCTGGAACCAACACGTCATTCATCACAGCAGTGAGGAATTTAATCTCGCTTGTGCGCTCCGACAAAGCATTTCTAATGTCATCGGTTACAATGCCTTGTTTTTGATTCCAGCTGCTTTAGTGGGTGTTCCTTCGGCAGTTATCAATATTCTTGCCCCTTTACACCTCTTTGCGCAGTTTTGGTACCACACCCGGCATATTGGTAAATTGGGATGGCTGGAATATCTACTGGTAACCCCCTCCCAACATCGGGTACATCATGCCATTAATCCCATTTATATTGACAAAAATCTAGCGGCCATCTTTTGTGTTTGGGATCGTATTTTTGGAACTTTTCAAGAAGAATTGGATGAAGAACCTCCAGTTTATGGGACCCTAAAACCGAGCCGATCTTGGAATCCTTTTTTGATAAATTTTCAGCACTTCTGGTATCTAACGCAAGATGCATGGCGAACACGCAATTGGGTTGATAAATTCAAGATTTGGTGGATGCCTACAGGGTGGCGTCCACAAGATGTAGTAGAAAAATACCCTCGGAAAGCCACTGATTGGAAGCAACAAGTAAAATACAATCCACCGTCTACTAGTTTCACCAAAGGGTGGGCTATGTGTCAGTTGTTGGGAACAACCTTCTTGCTTTTAGCACTTTTTGCCTCGTACGGTTCTTTGTCTTACGGCAGCATTCGTGATATGGGAATCCTTTTGTTTGTGAGCGTCTTTGCTTATACTTCAATCATGGATGGAACACGTTATGGCAGGATTCTTCTAATGGTATATCCGCTTCTTGGTATGCTCTACATTTATTTCTTAGGAACCGAGCTATATCTTGAAAGTCCGTTATTGTATTATGGGAGCCTTGGATATTGGCTAGCTACTTGGTTTAGCAACCCACTCTTGTGGCGATTTTCAGACCCATCGATTTCACAAACCATCGATGGACTCCAAGCTTGATTATCTAATTCTGGGGCCCGCTCATCCCTATCGAGGCGGTATTGCTGATACCAATAACGCCCTTGCTTCGGCACTCCAAAAGGAAGGATTTTCTGTGAAAATTTGGACTTTCACACAACTCTACCCCAATTGGATTTTTCCTGGTACTAGCCAATTCACAGACGCCCAGCCACCACAAACTGTACCTATCAATAGAGTACTTCATACATACAATCCCTTTAACTGGATTCTCCTGGTGAAAGCGCTGAAAAAAGAAGCACCCAGACGAATTTTGTTTCGTTATTACACCCCATTTCTAGCTCCTAGCTACAGCTACATCGCACGGAAATTGAAAAATTATAGTCAATGTGTGGCAATCGTCGATAATTGGAAGCCCCACGAAGCTTCTCTCCTGGATCGTCTGTTAAGCGATCGAATGAAATACGGATTTTCAAAATACATCAGTCTTTCCAAAGCCGTTGCCGACGAAATGAAAGGTAAGGGTATGGAGCATGTATACGAAGGCTTTCACCCTATTAATGATAACACCCCTCCTTTGGAATCCAAGGAAAAAGCGCGTAAAGCACTCGGATGGAATCTTGAAAAACCAATTGCTTTGTTCTATGGACTTATTCGTCACTACAAGGGACTGGATTTACTTCTAAAAGCTTTTGACCAAGATCCCCTAAAGGATACCGAAATTCAATTGGCTGTGGTTGGAGAATTCTATGAATCCCGCACACGATACCAAGCATCCCTTGATTCGTTGGCCGCTTCCAAAAGACTCTATCTGCACCCTGAATTTGCATCGGAAAAGCGAACACAGCAGGTTTTTTCAGCCGCCGACATCGTAATACTTCCCTACCGTTCTGCCACACAAAGTGGTATAATACCCCAAGCCTATCACTATCATAAACCAATCATTGCGACGGACTTGCCAGGATTGAAGCAAATAATTGAGACGGACGAGACCGGATGGGTTTGCTCCGCTAACTCTTCTGCCCTATCAGACACAATCGCAGCAGCCTTTCAAGAATCACATGAAACTAAAAAGCAAAAACTTCTTGAGGCACGTGATAATTACAGCTGGAAAAAATTTGTTCAATGGTTAGATACTGCATGCAATTCCTGAAAATTTAGTAGCTTCTATCAAAATCAAACCCATGTTACTACACCCTTACCTACTTTTTAAAGGAAATGCCCGAGCGGCCCTTACTTTTTATCAGAAAGCCTTAAATCTCGAAATTGGCCACCATCAAACTTATGGAGATAGCCCCACCCAAACAGAACCAGCACATAACAAATGGCTTATACACGGAGAATTACTGCATAACGGAAGTTGTTTTGCGATGCTAGCAGACAGCCCCACGGCAACAAAAGAAAACAACTCAGCGATTCATCTGAGCCTCAATTTTGAAAATGAAAAAAAAGCACACAATGCCTTTGATAATTTAGCGGAAGGAGGAAAAATAATCCTCCCGTTTGAAAAG
>CALITN010000072.1 GCA_938041595.1 uncultured Flavobacteriaceae bacterium
TCCTACGTATCTAAAGGGTTGGTGGGTGATGCCAAAATGGAGGCCATTCGCGTGGATGTCAATTTGGTAAATACTTCCTATGAGCTCGATTTGGATGGTCTGCGTGCGTGGCAACCTCAGTTTGCTGACGCTGACTTTGAATTGGAAGCAGGCAAGTTTATTGTTGATACCGAGGTTGAAAAAATGTCTAAATCCAAATACAATGTGGTTAACCCTGATTCCATTTGCGATCGCTATGGTGCCGATACCCTTCGTATGTATGAAATGTTTTTAGGCCCCTTGGAGCAAGCCAAACCTTGGAATACGGCCGGTATTTCTGGGGTGCACTCTTTCCTAAAAAAACTTTGGCGTCTCTTTTTTGAGGACGAAAAACTTCGTATTTCCGAAGGCGAACCCACAGCCGCAGAATACAAAAGCCTGCATCAGGCAATTAAAAAAGTCAATGTGGATATTACACAGTTTTCCTTCAACACCTGTATCAGCACTTTTATGATTTGTGTCAATGAATTGAGTGCTGAGGGCACTACTTCTCGTAAAATAGTAGAGCCTTTGGTTGTGCTATTGGCCCCTTTTGCACCCCATATTGCCGAAGAATTATGGGAAAAACTAGGGCACAAAGAATCCGTAACAACTGTCGGATATCCTACACATGACGAAAAATTCCTTAAAGAAACAGAAAAAGAATATCCAGTTTCTTTTAATGGGAAAATGCGATTCACCTATTCCTTGCCGTTGGATATGGATAAAGCGGCCATTGAAAAACAGATTTTAGCCGAGTCACAAACGCAAAAGTACTTGGAAGGAAAAACACCCAAAAAAGTAATTGTGGTCCCTGGAAAAATAATCAATATCGTATTGTAATGACGGATTTTCAAATTGAATTGCTGGGCTTAGGAGCCGCCTTTCTAACCACTTTTGGTTTTGTTCCACAAGCCATAAAAATGGTTAGAACCAAAGACACCTCTAGTATTTCCTTGAGTATGTATGTTGTATTGGTGACAGGTGTTTCGCTATGGCTAGTCTATGGGATTTTGTTACAGCGTCCGGCTATTATTTTGGCAAATTCAGTTTCTATGATCCTCCAATTATGGATCATCATAATAAAGTTAAAACACCGTTAACAAATGTTTTCAATTCCTTCTTTCGTTGTATTTTTAAAATAAAAAAATGTACCTAATCATCGTTCTTGCCACAGCCGGTTTTAGTATGTGGGTGAGTAGCACCTTAAAGCGTAAATTCAAAAAATATTCACAGCAATCTCTCCAAAGCGGTTTGTCAGGAAAAGAAATTGCAGAGCAAATGCTGATGGATCACGGGATACGAGATGTAAAAGTGGTTTGTACTTCGGGAATGCTCAGCGATCATTACAACCCCAAAACCAAAACGGTCAACTTGAGTGAGGGCGTTTACTCCCAGCGCAATGCGGCAGCTGCGGCAGTGGCAACCCACGAATGCGGACATGCCGTACAACACGCCACAGGTTATGAGTGGCTTCAGATGCGATCAACTTTGGTGCCTGCTGTTAGTGTTGCTTCCAATCTGTCTATGTGGGTTATCTTTGGGGGTTTAGCAGCCATGCAAACCTTAGCCTTTGGGCAAACTATCGCCATGATTGGTGTTGGAATGTTTGGATTGGGAACTTTATTTAGTTTTATCACACTACCTGTAGAATACGATGCCAGCAATCGTGCCTTGGCTTGGCTCAAACGGAAGCAAATTGTGACCCAGCAGGAATTGGTTGGGGCAGAAGATGCTCTGAAATGGGCGGCACGCACTTATGTAGTGGCCGCGATTGGTTCGCTAGCTACCTTGATTTACTTAGCCTTTCGTGTAGCAGGAAACAGCCGTGATTAATATTACAGTTCAATTTGACGTTGAATCTGTTGGTCCAAAGAAATATAGGTTTCCGTTCGTGAAATTCCCTCAATGGACTGTACTTTGGTATTCAATACCTGCATTAGATGTTCATTGTCTCGGCAGAGTATTTTGATCAATACACTCCAGTTTCCAGTCGTATAGTGACATTCAATCACCTCCGGAACTTTTTTTAATTGACGTACCGCTTCTTGATTACGCAGCGCTCGATCGAGGTAAATCCCAATAAAAGCTAAGGTTTTATAACCCAGAACTTTAGGGTCAATTAGTACTTGAGATCCAGCAATCAGATTTGATTTCTCTAATTTCTTTAGCCGTTGATGAACAGCCGTCCCCGATATTCCCACTTCTTTAGCAATACTGTTCACTGGACTTCGGGCATCGGTCATCAGTCGTTTTAAGATCAATTTATCGATGCCATCCAGTTGTACTTCGTTGTCGGAAATTCTAGCCATTGTATTTGGTATTTAAGCAACAAAGGTACTTTATCGCAATTAAAACAATATATTCGCTAGTACTTATTTAAAAAAGCAATGGAGAAAAGCTATTTGATTTCGGGAACCTTATTTATATTATTGAGTATTATATTAGGTGCTTTTGGTAGCCACGCCTTGCGTCCAGTATTACCCGAATCGTCTTTCTATGGCTACACGGTGGCAACCCATTACCTCGGTTTTCAAGGGCTTGGTCTATTGGTGATTGGATTGTTGCAAGCCCACTATGAAATTCCTACTTTGGTTTATCAGGGTTTGTTTTGGGGTACCGTTGTTTTTAGTGGGAGTATCCTTCTTCTGACCCTTGGAAAATTAATGGGCTGGAATCTCCGGTTTCTTGGACCTGTAACACCGATAGGGGGATTGATGCTGCTTTTAAGTTGGGGTCTTTTGTTGCGCTTTTTTATTCGCTTGCCCTAGCAAAAAAACTATTTATTTCCGTTGATGTACTTCTCAATGGCCATTGTCATTGAGGGGGTCTCTGGGGTCGGTGCTTTGATGTCAACGCGGAGCTTGGCTTGATCAGCAGCGGCAATGGTGGTGTTTCCATAAACAGCAATACGCGTATCGTTCTGTTCAAAATCCGGAAAGTTTTTCAAAAGGGATTCAATGCCAGAGGGACTGAAGAAAACAAGAATGTCGTAATAAACATCTCGAAGGTCGGATAAATCGCTTACCACCGTTTTGTATAATTGCGCTCGTGTCCAGTTGATCTTCATATTGTCTAACAACTCAGGGAGTGAAGCCTTCAAAATGTCAGAGGTAGGAAGCAAATAGGTTTCTTTGTTATACTTTTTAAATGTACTCTCCAAATCTGCTATGGATTTTTCACCGACATAGATTTTACGCTTTCGGTACACGACATATTTTTGAAGGTAAAAAGCAACGGCTTCGGACTGACAAAAATATTTAGTACTGTCAGGTACTTTGTATCGCATTTCTTCGGTCAATCTAAAAAAGTGATCTACCGCATTTCGGCTTGTCAATATGATGTTGTCAAAATTTGAAAAATCAATCTTTTGTTGCCGTACGTCTTTTGCTGTCACACCTTCTACGTGAATGAAGGGGCGAAAATCAATCTTAAGCTTGTGCTTGTCCTTCAGCTTCGCGTAGGGTGATTTATCAGATGCAGGTTCAGGTTGAGAAACCAATATTGACTTTACTTTCATGGGCTGTTAGTTTAATTCAAAGGGGTTACCGATCCATTTGTAAATCCAAATCCAGGGTGCAATTTTGAAGGTACAAATATACAAAAATATATATACCGAGCTTCGAAAGTTGGGCTTTGTGAGCCCTAGGTAGTGGATGCTTTGAATAAATAAATTTCCGATAAGAAATAACCCCAGACTTATCCATAAAAGTAGGATTCGTTTCTCCAGTGGTGAAAAGTAGTACAAAAGGTTTACACAATATAAGACAAGGGCTAAATAGCCATAGCTTGAGACACCTTTAAAAATCAACAAGTTTGAAACGGCTTGCAATTCAAAGAGCCACGCAATCAGACGCAGTGAAAGATATCGGAGCAGACTAAGGGCCATCAGAACGCCTAGACTTGTTAAAAAGACGGTAGGGCTGTGTGCTATTGAAAAATAATGACTCCAAACAAATGTTATGAGGAGGCTGAGCGTGATCATCAAAAAAATATAAATCCCCAATTGAAAGGGTCGCCAAAGAGACATATCCCGTTCCTTTCCAAAAATCCGTAAGTAACTGGTGAAATCAAAAAGACGAATGAAATAGGCTGCTTCATATTTGTAGCCACGGAAGAGCTGACTCAGCAAAACAAACTGCAAAAAGAATATCGCTAAAATCCAATTTTCGATTGTTGCAACACGGCTTATCCACATCTGGTAAAAATACGAGTTTATTGAAATCAATATGCGATTCCACTTTTATTTTAGGTGGAACTGGTTACTTTTGAAGCAATGAATCGCCATTTAATTGTCATACCTACCTACAACGAAGTAGAAAATATTGCTGAAATCATTCACAAGATATTTTCACGGCCCTTAGCGCTTTCGGTTTTGGTGGTAGATGACAATTCTCCCGATGGGACAGCCCAAGCGGTTCAGCAACTTCAAGCAACGTATTCCAATCGTTTGTTTTTGGAACAGCGACCCAAAAAGGAAGGCTTAGGGCCGGCCTATTTACATGGTTTCTGCTGGGCTTTGCCTCAGGATTTTGAGTATCTGATTCAAATGGATGCTGATTTTTCTCACGATCCAGAGGATTTGACCTTGTTTGTGGCCAGCTTAGAAAAGGGTTCGGATGTAGTGGTGGGCTCTCGTTACTCTGACGGAGTGACGGTAGTCAATTGGCCTCTCAGTCGTATTTTACTTTCGTATTTCGCCTCGCAGTTTGTGCAACTAATGACTCGAATGCCTATCAAGGATCCCACAGCGGGCTATGTGGGATACCGAAAAGCTGTTTTAGAGTCTTTAGATCTTGGAGCCATCCGTTATGTGGGCTATGCCTATCAAATTGAAATGAAATACAAGGCTTGGAAAAAAGGGTTTAAACTGACGGAGATCCCCATTGTTTTTAAGAATAGAGTCAAGGGGCATTCAAAAATGAGCGGTCAGATTATTTGGGAAGCTTTTTTTGGGGTTCTATTTTTACCGCTACAAAATTTATTTAGAAAAAAATGAAGCGAACGCTGATACAACAAGCAACGGTAATCAATGAAGGGATGTCTCAGATACTGGATGTGGCTCTTGAAGGACAACGAATTGTGGATGTTTCTCCAAGGATTAGCCCCATGGCGGGCGACCATTGTATTGATGCCCAAGGACTTCATTTACTTCCAGGGTTGATTGACGATCAGGTTCATTTTCGGGAACCTGGATTGACACACAAAGCCGATATTGCCAGCGAATCGCAAGCAGCCATAGCTGGGGGAATCACTTCTTTTATTGAGATGCCCAACACCCAGCCACAAACCACAACAATTGAGGAATTAGAAGCCAAGTTTGACACGGCCTCCCAAAAAGCCGCAGCCAATTATTCCTTTATGTTTGGAGGAACCAATGACAATCTGGACGAAATCTTGAAACTGGACAAAAACGCTGCAGCAGGCTTAAAACTTTTTTTAGGCTCCTCTACAGGGAATATGTTAGTCGACTCCCCAGAAATATTAGAGAAAATTTTTTCCAGTACCGATATGGTCATATCCGTTCATTGTGAAGATGAGCAAACCATTCGTGCCAATACCCAAAAATATGAGAATCAATATGGTGATAATATTCCAGTGGAACTGCACCCGATTATTCGAAGCGAAGAGGCCTGTTATTTATCTTCTTCAAAGGCGATTGCGTTGGCCAAAAAAACAGGAGCACGGTTGCATGTTTTCCATTTGTCCACGGCCAAGGAAACCGAATTGTTTGATCCTTCTATTCCGTTGAAAGAAAAGAAAATTACGGCCGAAGTCTGTGTACATCATCTTTGGTTTTCTGACAAAGATTATGCTGACAAAAAAACACTCATCAAATGGAATCCAGCCGTCAAAACCCAAGCCGATCAAGACGGTTTATGGGCTGCACTCAATGACGATCGGATTGATGTATTGGCCACAGATCATGCACCCCATACTTGGGAGGAAAAACAAAACCAATACACCAAAGCTCCTTCAGGGGGGCCTCTGGTGCAACATGCATTACTGGCCTTGCTTACAGCTTCCAAAAATGGAAAAATCAGCTTGGAGCGCTTGGTGCAAAAGGCTTGTCATAACCCTGCTATCTTATTTGACATCAAAGATCGAGGCTACATCAGACCAGGCTACTATGCCGATTTGGTGTTGGTTGATCTTGAAAAACCTTCTACTGTTACAAAAGAGTCTATCTTATACAAATGCGGTTGGTCCCCTTTTGAGGGAACCACCTTTGCTGCGACTATTCACAGCACATTTGTCAATGGAATCCTCGCCTATGCCGATGGAAAAATTCAAGCAACACAGGCAGGACAACGATTAACATTTGACCGATGAGAAAACACCTAGCACTTCTCTGCTTTGTGATACCCATGGTATCGGCTTGCACTATGAGTTATAGCGAAAAACCCAAGGACTTGATCAAAGAAGACACGATGGTGGCGATTCAAATGGACCTGAGTCTGATAGAAGTATTGCAAAAGACGTATCCTGGAGAGGTGATCGCCGATTCCATTCTTGGGATGCCTTACATATACGCTAAGTACTCTGTTGATTCCCTCCAATTGGCAGAATCAGAAACCTATTATGCCAAAAACCCAAAGCAATACGCTCGAATTTATACACGTGTAAAAATAGCCTTGGATCAAAAAATTGATAGTATCAATCGGGTGATTCAAAAAATAGACAAAAAAAAGTAGCCCTTTGTTTACTCTTTAGACAAGTAGTCTTTCAAACGTTGCGAAAGTTTGGAGTAGTGGAAGTCTTTTATTTGACGAGTACTTTTGGTATTCTCATAATGACTCCTTTCGACCAAACTGTTGATAAGTGCTGGGGTCAATTTTCTTTTTTTGCCCAAAAAACCGAGCAACTGCTCTATCCGATAGACTAGACGGAGGTGTTTTTCGGACAATCGAAAGGGTTTAAAGGACTTGTTTTTGAAGAGATAAATTTGTTTGAGTAATTCTTCATAGCTCCAATTATCAGAAACCAGCACAAAGCGCTCTCGATGGATTTTTTGTTCATAGGCCAATCGGATAGCATTTGCGACATCCTCTACAGCTACGAAGCCAGTGCCGCCACGGGTAAGCCACTGGGGTCCTTTTTTTTGTTGATCAAGGAGCTGTGCCAAGGGGCTATTGGGAGCACCACTGCCGAGAATCACGCCTGGATTAAAGATGCAGCCTTTCAACCCTTCTTCGAAACCGCGCCAGACTTCAAGCTCAGCCAGGTATTTCGAATATCCATAGGCAGAATATTGGGCCTCGTCATTCCAAGTACTTTCTTCATTTAGTGGTTGATGCGTCATCCCAGCACCCAAGGCCGCAATAGAGCTCACGTGCCCAAACCACTCAATCTTGTTTTTAAGAGCCCAATCGACAAGTTGCGCTGTTCCTCCTGCATTGATCTCGATCATTTTGCATTCATCTCCAGCGTAAAGTGAAACGGTAGCCGCGGCATGGATTAGGTGGGTTACTTTTTCAAAAACCACTTCTAGGGAACTCCATTGAGTAAGGTCGGCTTGACGCCACTCAATGGCTTCAATTTGATGCCGTGCTTCGGGTGCCTGTTCTTCAAGGAATTGTAGGGTTTCTTTTTTTCGTGAAGGAGTTCTGTAGAGTGCCATAAGCGGGATGTTGGTGGGTAGAAATTCTTTGAGTAAATACCGACCTACAAATCCAGTGGCCCCAGATATTAATAGCATGCCCAAAGCTAAGGAATTTAAACGGCTGTTTTTTCTTTGCTTTTAGAAATCTATCTTTGCTGCTCAAAGAACCATTATGCCAAAGAATTTTGTAGAAGAACTACGTTGGAGAGGACTCATCCACGACATCATGCCTGACACTGAGGCCTATTTAAACGAAAACCCAGTATCGGGTTATATTGGCTTTGATCCCACAGCCGATTCTTTGCATATTGGGAGTCTTGTTCAAATCTTGATCCTCATGCATTTTCAACAAGCGGGGCACCGTCCTATTGTTTTGGTTGGAGGTGCCACTGGGATGATTGGAGACCCTTCCGGCAAGTCGGACGAGCGCAATTTACTAGATGCTGAAACCCTCCAGCAAAACTGTGACGGAATTCAAAGCCAACTGGCGGGCTTTTTGGATTTTGATGCGAGTACACAAAACGCAGCTGTTTTGGTCAACAACTATGATTGGATGAAAGATTTTAGCCTGATTGATTTTTCTAGAGACGTAGGGAAACATATCTCAGTGAACTATATGATGGCCAAGGATTCAGTTAAAAAACGTTTAGGATCTGAGTCTAAGGTGGGAATGTCTTTTACAGAATTCACGTATCAATTGCTTCAGG